>DATGWK010000088.1:0-3065 GCA_035299525.1 Candidatus Nanoarchaeia archaeon | reverse complement strand
AGACGACCACGGCTTTCTTTTGTGGTCGCGGTGATATCAAGTGGGGGCACGTTTGGTCGAACACCCGCAACCCAGATAACGAAACTTGAATTGATGCGTGATCCGTCAGCCAAAGCAACACCGGAGTCATCCACCGCAACAACTCGAGAATTAGTCTGCACAGTGACTCCCGCACGCTCCAAGATTTCTCGAGCACGCTTCTTCATATGAACTGCGAAGTTGTTCAGAAGATCAGGCTCACCAGCAATAAGATGAATTGTGACCTCATCAGGAGAAATTTTCCCGCAAAGAAACCTCTTGAATGCATCCTGAAAGTATTCAGCGACCTCAGCTGATAATTCAACACCGGTTGGACCTCCCCCAACAAGCACAAATGTAAGGGTCTTGCGGCGCTCTGCTGGATCGGCCGTTTCAACCGCTCTTTCAAATGCATCGATTATTCCATTTCGAATTCTAATCGCATCACGAAGTGTTTTTAAAACATATGTTTTATCTTGAGCTCCAGGAATTCCGTAAAATTCTGTAGTGGCACCCGTTGCGATAACCAAATGATCATAAGAAATGGTTCCGTGTTCAGTTTCAATCGTCTTTTGCTTAGTACTAATATTCTTTACCTCAGAAACGTGTACATCTGCCCCCTTCTTGTATGTGATCGCTCGAATCGCCTCGACTACCTGGTGATGGGCAAGTCCCCCTGTTGCAACTTCGTGAAGGAGCGGAGTAAAAAGAAAATAGTTTGTTTTATTAATGATTGTTATCCGTGCTTGCTTTGGGGACAAATACTTACGAATATTAAAAAAAGTATAGATACCCGCAAAACCCGCACCAAGAATGACGATGTGTGGACGTTGAGTCATGTGAACGTATGTGTGAATCCTATCATATTATTCTTCTATAAAAGAAAAACCCGAAGCATTGCTGCTTCGGGCCCCACTCTCTTCACCAGCGAAATGTTAATCGTGGTTGTGATTGTGGTTGTGATTGTTGTAGTAACCGTAGTTGTACTGGTCGTAGTACGAATCGGACCTGACACCAACACCAGCATCCACCGAGATGTGAGTTTCGTGAACACAGGTCGGAGGATTCCAGTAGTTCGCACGGTTCTGGTCATAAGACGAATCAAGAACGTACACGACTCGCCGGGCCACATTGCACCCCGTAAGAGATGCACCAATCACGACAAGAAAAACGGTTGCGAGGATCTTTCGCATGGGCAGACCTTTCGATCAAAGAGTTTGAGGAAAGGCCATACATAGCCTTATCTATAATCATTATACCCTATTTAGATCTATTGTCAATATTATCGTACGGCCTGAATGGTCTTATTTAACTCACTCGCCTGAAGGGCTTCTGGAGCAGAGACAGTAATGCGATTTGTCGCTGAATCAACAAAAAACATATATGCAGTGTTGTAATCAGTTGCACTTGCCACATGTGCACCTGCTGCGCTCGGGTCATGTGGTAACGCTGGTAAATATGTTGGGACAATACAGTTATAAATATCATATCCTCCGCTTGATCGAAGAATTGATGGTGTTTGGGGAATCGGGCCAGCAGCACATGTAAAAACCCCACCATTGTCGGACATGTTTTGACTGATTGCATTCAAGATTGAAAATACATTACTTGTTCTCTGCGAGTTTCGAGCTTGAGCAAATTGCCGTGCTGGATTGATCGCCACGATAACTACAGCTGCAAGAATTGCAATGATTCCCATTACTAACAAAATTTCGATCAACGTAAAACCTCTTTTGTGTTTTTTCATTTCTAAAGCCTAAGGAGCTTCAGTTCAAATTTATTTTAAGAAAAAAGTAATTATCCAACTTTTTCTCCGTAGTCATTCATGACGATTCCCGCTGCCACCGCAACATTAAGAGACCGGACACTTCCTCGTTGTTTGATAGTTACTACCGCATGACACTTATCAAGAATCTCTTTTGGAATACCTTCGCTTTCTTGACCAAAAATCATGAGTGTTTTTTTGTTTTTATTCCATTCAAATGACTTAAGTGGAACCGCATCTGGCACATTTTCAACCGCCACAATCATTTCATATTCTTTAAAAAGAGCATCGAGATCCTCTGTATATTTGAGATGCCGAAAATGAGAATAAAATTCTGCTCCAACACTTGCTCGACGATCAAACTTCTTGTGACCGTAGAGAATAATTTCATTCGCACCAAACGCATTCGCTGAACGAACAATGTTACCTGCATTATTATCAAAAAGAAGGTTCATGATAAGGACACCAAAGTTTAATCTGTGTTCATCCAGGTATTTCTTGGTCTCCGCATCGGTCATCCACTTCAAATAATCCGCAACGTTACGGGGTTTAGTTGGATCATAAGAAAGACTCTTGAATTCGAAGTGCCCCTTCTTGTTTTTGCGTTTATTTCCGATACCAAAAAGACTTAAAATTCGATGCATATTGCTTTTATCATAACAGAAGTCGAGTTGAAAACGAGCTTGTGGTTGGGCCGAATATTAGCTAAAATGGTCGCAAATGCCTAGGAAAAAAGCTGAAGCGACTCCAATTAAGCTAGAAACCACTCCATATAAGGGCGTACGTGACTTTTACCCACAGGAAATGTTTCTTGAGAAGTACCTTTTTTCTGCAATGCGATTCACAGCAGAAAACTTTGGGTATGTAGAATATGGCGCATCTCCGCTTGAACCAGCAGATTTGTATCGAGCAAAAACTGGTCAGGAAATTGTGAACGAGCAGACATATACATTTATAGATCGCGGTGACCGTGAAGTGACACTTCGACCAGAAATGACCCCAACAGTTGCTCGAATGATTGCAGCAAAACGACGAGAGCTCGCATTCCCCCTTCGATGGTATTCGATTCCTAACCTTTTTCGATACGAACAACCTCAAAAGGGTCGTCTTCGAGAACACTACCAACTTAATGTTGACCTCTTTGGCGTTGATAATGAGCGTGCTGATATTGAAATCATTTCTGTTGCCTACCAACTTTTGAAAAATCTCGGTGCCGAAGACAAAGATTTTGAAATTCAGGTAAGTGATCGTGGACTTCTCAATCACTTCTGGGATGTGATTG
>DATGWK010000087.1:0-3250 GCA_035299525.1 Candidatus Nanoarchaeia archaeon | reverse complement strand
TTCACAAGTTTTGGGACAATTTCGATAAAAAGTCTAAGCGCTCGGTGTTCTGCCATGTGTTCACCTTTCGTTTTGTTAGCAATATCGGCAAGAGTTGCAAGTGATTGATACGTAAAGAAAATATCTGCCTTCCGTTCAATTTCGAGTGCCTTATGCTGCAGTACTCGGAGAATGATTTTCTTATTATCGGGCTCAACATGGTACTGATCAAAATGTGTCGTGAAATTCTTATCAGGTTTTATCAATTCACCATGACCATCACGAGTTGAAAGTGCAATAATACTGAGCACCGATGATTCAAGATATGGCGCAAGAACAGTATGCAAATCGAGGCCGCGTTTCTTTGCTGCATAAATGAGAAATGGGAAATTTTTAATCACCAGAATGATATCGTCAGCAATTGTTGCTTCTGTAAAAATTTCTCTGAGAATAACCTCAAAACGACCCTCTGCCTGGGCAACATCGTCAAGTTTCACAGTATCAAGGACTAATAATTTTTTGTGTTGGAGTGGTGGCAATGCAGCACCGTCTGTAATTCGTTCAGCAAGACCGGAAAGAATTGCTTCTAGCTTTCGATACTCATCAGCAATCATTAACACCTTCTTTTGGTTTGATCGCGCAATGTGACGCTCTAATGTAGAAATCTCTTTTTTGAATACAGATTCTTCATCTTTTGGTTCAGCAAAGTAACAGAACTTTTCAAGAACCTCTGCTTCGTGCTTTGTCCAATCCTTTCCAATACCTCGAATACGGCCGAGCGCGTCTCTACCCCACCATCGATACATTTCTTTTTTCCTTTCATAGATATCAGACACCCAAGATGTCGCATTGAGGAAATCGGTACGACCGACCCCGTGTTCTGAAAGAAAATGAACAAAATCCTTGTCGTTATCAAAGACAGCAGCTGCGTATGAACAAAGATCCTCGCCAGCAATTGTGATTGGATCTGCGTATAGCTTGTTTCGCTCACTTATATAAAACAGATCAACGATCTCCAGAGAGATGTTAAGTCGGGCAAGAATTGTCCTACCTGCTGTTGAGAGCAAGAATCCACCGGTGAAGTCTGCTGGTGATGTTCGAGAAACAATATCAAGTACTTCGTATGGCACTCGGTTGTCGGTCTCGATTCCCCATTCTGGAATTGCAGTATGCATTCCCCTGAAATAATGCGCGTAGTAAAACGCATCGAACATACACACAAGGATCAGTGCCGCGATATCCAGCATCATCAAACCATAAAGCAGGTTGATCGGGAAAAATGTAATCCATTCGTACGACAAAATCGCAACCATCAGGAATGGCACGCCGATGAGTAGGAACTTCTTGAACATTGAACCCATTCGGTCAGAAAAAAGATGATCAACCGCAACGAGACCCATGATCCGACCTTCTTTTTTTCGTAGTTCTGGAAATGTCATAGCAATATGAGTTTAAGACCAGTAACGATGAGGTACATCACAATGAACGGTAAAAGGAGCCAGAGAATAACAACCAAAATTCCAAAAAGCACTGATATAGCAAGAATCGTGTACGCAAAGAAAATCGCAGCGAGTCGAACGACAAATCCGATGACTTGCGATGGTACAGCGAAACCTTTTCCAACTCCATGAATTGGAGTGATCAATGTTTTGATCAAAATTGGTACTGAAAAAAAATGGTATACGAACCAGAGAAAATTAGAAATGATATTGATCGTCAGTCTAACTGCAGACGTATAGTGCCAAATGAAGTATTCGGGGACCAAAAGGACGAATTGCATATATAGATTATATCATCGAGATTACCTCATTCGCCTGCGGCGGGCTTTTCAAACAACACCCCTCGGGGCACGGCATAAATCCCTGCTGGGATTTTACCTCGCACTCGCGCCGCCGCGCTGCGTGAGTCCCCTCGAAATGTTGTTTGCAGAAAGTGAATACAAATACAATACGAAAAAATACCTACTTCAATTTCACAAACACCTTGCTTGAAAAACGAACATCGACATACTCGAGTCGAGTAAGAAAATCTGGATAGAGTTTCTGCTGTTCTACAACCACGGTTTCGAGGTTCTCAAATGTTGTAAGGAATGGTTCATGACTTGAGAAAATAATCTTACCGCCATTTGTAAGATAGATTTCGAAATCATCAGCCCCAAGTGAATTCAAACCAACGGGTGTCATCTTGAGGAGTTTGAGGCTATCAATAAAGGAGTTAAGTTCTTTGAACGTATCTTCTGGTAAGTATGTTTTACCAATTGGCTCATTGGCATCAACCAATCCATAGTATGTAAAAAGAACTCCTGTTGAGAAATCTGCTGACTCAGCAAAAATGTACCCGCGTCGATCCATAAAATAGCACCTCTCACGTATCAATGAATCACACCACAAAAATTCAGGTTTATATTCTGTAACGTCAACAAGAAGTTTGCTCAACCCATCAAAAGATACTGAAACATTCGCAACAGTTGCAAATTGTTTTTGAATTTTTTCTTCAGTTACTTTTCTTGGAAAAAGGAAAAAATTATTATTTGGGAAAAACCAGAGCATGTGCTTCTGCAGTTCTTGATTAGCAATTTCTTGAATCGATGATTGCGCAATCAGGTCGTTGCCCCTAATCTCAACAACCTTCACCTTTAAAAAGTCTGCACGAGCCAAAAATACAAAACTAAAAAAAATAGAAAGGATT
The DNA here is from genome assembly GCA_035299525.1 of Candidatus Nanoarchaeia archaeon. GTDB lineage: Bacteria > Patescibacteriota > Minisyncoccia > Phycocordibacterales > DATGWK01 > JAHFLV01. Next base: position 583 of record DATGWK010000087.1, on the reverse strand, counting down.
CCTAAACCGATGCCTCCATATTTATAAAAATTATGCTTTATTCGCTTACTTCTGTGTTTTTTGGATCTGAATGATGAAGAACGAACCGTCATACTATTATTGTACCTTTGAAATTTTGGTTTTGCCTCCCATGTATGGACGTAGGACCTCTGGAATAATGATTGAGCCGTCTTCCTGCTGGTTCTGTTCGATAAGTGGCACGAGAATTCTCGGTGATGCAATTGCAGTGTTATTTAATGAATGTACAAACTTAAGCTTGTCACCATCTCGGTAACGTATATTGAGTCGTCGTGTTTGGAAATCATGGAAGTATGACGCCGAATGAGTTTCTCGGTATGTATTTTCACTTGGAACCCAAGATTCGATATCGTATTTCTTTACCTGACCAAGACCAAGATCGCCGCCGCAGTTTGCAACAACGTGATACGCAAGCCCAAGCTTTTGCAAAAGCTCTTCTGAGTTTGCAGTAATTTCTTCATGAAGCTCAACTGATTTTTCATGGCTCGCTTCACAAAGCACAACTTGTTCAACTTTGTAGAATTCATGAACACGCACGAGACCCTTGGTGTCTTTTCCATGACTT
>DATGWK010000086.1:0-11103 GCA_035299525.1 Candidatus Nanoarchaeia archaeon | reverse complement strand
ATCACAATCGGTAAGTATCGTTTTAGCTACAGCAATCTCCAGTCATTTTGGATTGAGCACGAAGAATTTGGCCGCATGCTTCTCAAAACAAAGAGAGTGATTATGCCCCACATCATTGTGCCAATGGACTCACTTGATGAAGAAGAAAAAGAAGAAGTCCGGGAGTTCCTTCGAACAAAAATCTTGGAACAAGAACAGCATGAACCTCTCTTTGAGATGATCATGGAATATATTGGTTTCTAATTGTTTAGAGATGTTTTTTGTAGTACAGTGCTGCCACGTCCACCCTCGTTCGCTATGAGCGAATTCCGGCGAGACAAGGTCCTCGTAGTTCAATGGATAGAACATGAGTTTGCGGAACTCAAAATATAGGTTCGATTCCTATCGAGGGCACAAGAAAGAAAAACCCAGCTCATGCTGGGTTTTTCGATACTTGAGCTGGGTTGAGAAAGCTTGTGAACGACGGCGAATAAACTACCTGTGACCACATCAAGAAAAAATATTACAACCCCCTCTCTCTCCAGCCTATCTTGTGGAAAAAGGTTGTTACAACTGGAGTAAGAACAACAGTTAAAACGAAAGCGAGTACAAAATCGAACAATGAGATGAGATCAACAAGTACCACAAACGTGCCCGCAACAAGAACATGATCACCATGATCAATCATTGGCACAAACCCACCGTCTTCTACATCAAGCCTACGCTTGATAAAACTTCCGACTGCATGCCCCACGTATACAAGGAACACAACAGCAAGTGTGTAAAAATTATTCGTTGTCCAAAACACGATCACCCCAACAATAGCCGTAACAAACAAGCCAACCCAGGTGGTGGATTCACCCAGCAATCGCGAACCATCAGGCAGTATGAGTCCTCCATCTATAGGTCTGTCAAAGCGTTGCATTGCTGGTCTCAATTTCTTAATTACGCCAAGAATATTGAGTATCACGTTGGTCGCCCAAACCAAAATTAAAAAGTTAAAAAGAGACATCGCCTTCTATTTTACTCACTATAAAATGTTCCAAACCCTTTTCACGAAGCGTTTCAGCAATCATATCCATTGGGCGTGGCGAGCATGCTGGTAATAATACAAAGGCGTCATACATGAACCAGCCCGACTCATCAATCCCCCTCGAGATAAACTGTTTATTGTTTTCTAATAATTTCTGTTGGGAGGTAAGTCTAAAATTAATTTTTTCTGGAATCAATGCGGGGGCGCACGTTTTCCACTCAACTGTTACTGGGAAATATCTGTCTGATATTTTGTACTTATCCAATAAATCACCCACCCTTATTCCCTCAGTTGAAATGACTGTATACAATTTTAAATTACCAATTTGACGATAGGGTTTTAATTCAATGTCTTTCTCCCCGACCTGTTCAACTTCATTGTCGTATAAACCAATACGAACAACCCTGCCCTCAGCTTGAGTTGAGCGGTATTCATGCGCATCAGAGAGGTTCCAAAGAAAACCAATAAGAATCACCACGCAAGACAAAACGATTAACAAAATCTGAAGTCTTTTCTGCAACTTTTGAGTAAAAGAAAAAAGAATTGCACCTAGGGCAAGCATTATTCCAGTCTTGATAAGATCGTCCTGGATTGCCACAAATGATTGGTAAAAACCGTTTTGGTAAAGAAGGTAAGCAACGAACGCATACACAGGAACAAAAACGAGGATCGTTCTATAAAACCATCCCCTGTTCACCAACACAAGACCAACGAACAAGGTCAGTGCCGCAGCAGCATTGTCATTTAGAATCCCGCCATCAAGGCCATTTTTTAGAAGAATGAAGGTGCTGAGTGAGAACAGAATAAAAAATGGCCAACCTCTTTCTTCTTTCGAATATGTGAGAAATGTTATCGCGGAACCAATAATAGATAAAAGAAAAAATACGTAGAAGGAAAAGACGATTATTTTTGGTGTGGCAACAACTATGGCGCGGCCGGTATCTGCCCGAGAAACAAGGGGGGTTAACAATTGATCACCCCATACACCAATGACACTCTTACCGAAGTGGTTGTTTGTGAGGCGTGTTCCTGTGATTTCCTGCCTATCAAAGAACAGCATTCTGTCCCGTGCAGCCATACCATGATTACCAACAACAAAAAGATGGGCAAAAACCCCGAGTAAAAATAGCGCAACAAAAGAGAAAACTGTAACAATTCTTACCATCTTCCCTCTCTTCACCGACAGGCCAGTCCTTCCCAATACATAGAGAAAGGTGACCCAAGCAATGAACAAGGCTATACGGATTGGATGCGTCCCGTCGAAAAAAATGTCGAAAAATACCTGAAGAAGATATGCAACCACCAACAGTACTCGAGATTAATAACTACCTTCCAATGCGTTTATGTTGTTAAGAACTCCGGATCGAGCGTATTTCGTATTCCTTGATTCAAAACCTGCAACACCAATGCTATATGCCTGTCCGCCATTAGACGGGGTGACCTCTGGACAAGTGCCCGATTGTGGACAGAACCACGTATAGTACTCTGGAGAGTGGTAAATGTAGTAACCACAATCACTAACTCCTCGCGTAGGGAAAAGAAGCGAGCCGGTGGTACAAGTGAGTGACTGACCGTTTCGAGGGTCAACAGGCAATGAAATGTATGGCTGCAGCGGTGTCCTAAGATGCGTGTTCCAGTTAGCGGTATCGAGGCTTGAGACCCAACAACCACCCGCCCAATTGTTCTCATCACAGTTGGGATGGGCTGCTAGAGGTGGAGGATTACCGTCATGATCTGACATGTACAACTGTATAGCCTTGTTGATCTCCTCAATATCTGAAATTCTCTTGGCATCTGTTGCCTTTAGTCGAGCCTGGTTGAGACTTGCGAGCACAACACTCGCAAGCAGACCAATGATTGCAATAACAACGAGCAACTCAATGAGTGTAAAACCGCCAATAAATTTCTTTTTGTTCATATTATTCATGATTATATGTAGTACCCCCCATTTTAGAACTAACCGGTGGGGTGTCAAAGCATAACCCCCCTGGTGATATCTCCTCTTTTACAAAAATAAATGGTGCATAATGGATACAAATGAAAAATTTATTTAGAGATTTTATTTCTTACGAGAAACGAGATTACAATTATAAGATTGGTCGGACCGTTGCATCTTCCCTCACTGGTTTTCTTGTCGGCGCAATTGCGACTCACATTATTTGGTTTACCACCTTCAAACACGCTCTCGACTTTATTACCCTTGGTCAGTAACAAAAAACTCCCCGACCGGGGAGTTTTTTGTTACTACGACTAGTGAGGATCACTGCGAAGACCTGCTTTCCTGGCATCAGAACGAAGTCGGCCGAAAGTAATCTTTACTTTGCTGTTGAGTGTTTCTTAAGGAGGGCTGCGAGTCGTGACTTCTTTCGATCTGCATTATTTCCCTTGATCAAATTGGTCTTCGCTGCTTTGTCGATGGCCTGATCAACTTCTGGCATCATCTTCTTTGCTTCGTCGATCTTTCCAGTAGCAACAAGTTTTCGGAACTTCTTGATAGCACCCGCGAGAGCCTCTTTTCGAGCAGCATTAAATACTCGCTTTCGGCGAGAGCTTCGAAGGGCTTTTTTGGCTGATGTTGTAATCGGCATATTTGTGTTGCACCACCTTACCACAGGTCGTTTAAAGTGACAAATTTTGTTATGATGCGCACATGATCTCGTATCTCAATGGAAAAATCGTCGAAAAGGGCCTGAAATACTGCATTCTTGATATAAATGGACTTGGCTATAAGGTCTATACGACTGACGAAGTACTTCGAACTCTCAGGGACGGTGGTCCGGCAACCTTTTGGACCCACCTTGCGGTCCGAGAAGACGCCCTAGATATCTACGGCTTCGTTGAAAAAGATTCGCTTGACCTCTTCACACTCCTTATTAATGTATCGGGTATTGGACCAAAGACCGCTATGGGTATCGTAAATGTATCCAACCCACTCACCCTTCGGCGTGCAGTCTCATCTGGTGATCTCGCTTACCTCACAAAAGTTTCTGGCATCGGTCGTAAGCTTGCAGAGAAAATCATTCTTGAACTTCGTGAGAAGCTTGCTGATTATGGTGAAGAACACGAAGACCTTAAGGGTGAAACTGATGCACTCGAGGCACTTAAATCTCTTGGATACTCTGAACGGGAATCTCGAGATGCACTCAAGAAGATTTCCGGTGAAAATATTTCTGCTGGTGACAAAGTTAAAAAGGCACTTAAAATTCTTGGTACTGCAAAATAAATGCTTTCAATAATCAAAAAAATAATACCGAAACAAATTTTCCGTTTCTTGCAGCCGGTGTACCACTACAACCTTTCACTTGTCAGTGCGATTATTCACGGCTTTCCGGCCCAAGGAATGTATGTGATTGGAGTCACCGGAACCAAGGGTAAATCAAGCACAACTGAGATCATCAACAGCATTTTGGAAAACGCTGGATACAAAACCGCACTCACAAACACGATTCGATTCAAGATTGGCAATGATTCAATAAAAAATCTCTACAAAATGTCGATGCCAGGACGTTTCTTTATGCAAAGCTTCCTTGCAAAAGCAAAGAGGGCTGGTTGCACCCATGCTGTTATCGAGATGACGTCCGAAGGAGCGAAGCAGTTCCGACATAAGTGGATTGATCTTGATGCCTTTGTCTTTACCAACCTATCTCCTGAACACATTGAGTCTCACGGTTCATATGAGAATTACAAAAAGGCAAAACTGTCCATTGGAAAACTTGCGGAAACATCAAAAAAACCAAAAAAGTTTATTGTTGTTAATGCAGACGATGAGAACGCGAGCATGTTCCTTAACCTGAACGTAGAAAACAAGCTCACCTACTCCCTTACTCAGGCCGAACCATACTCAACTGAAGAAAATAATACATTCTTCACCTTCGATGGTATGCAAATTCGACCCAAACTCATTGGTAAGTTCAATATTTACAACTGCCTTGCTGCTGCAACACTCGCAAAACAAATGGGAATTTCAAATGAGGTTATTGCAGAAGGAATTCAAAACGTAACAATTATCGAGGGTCGGGTGCAGAAAGTTGATCTTGGCCAAGGCTTTGATGTCGTTGTTGATTACGCACACACCATTGATTCACTCGAGAAGCTCTATCAAGCATTTCCAAACCAGAGAAAAATTTGTGTCCTTGGAAACACAGGTGGCGGTCGTGATACATGGAAGCGTCCTGGTATGGCAAAAGTTGCTGACGAATACTGCGACCGAATCATTCTCACAAACGAAGATCCGTACGATGAGAATCCAGAAAAGATTGTTGAAGAAATGCGAGTCGCTGTTACGAACAAACCATGTGATGTAATCATGGACCGTCGCGACGCAATCGCAAAAGCGATTTCGTACGCTCGACTTGGCAACGTGGTTCTTATCACTGGAAAAGGAACTGATCCATATATCATGGAAGCAAATGGAAGAAAGGTTCCGTGGAGCGATGCAGAAGTCGCAAAAGAAGAGATCCAGAAAATGTTAGACAAGAGAACTCCGTAGTTGAGTTTCCAAACCAAAAGCGTACGATGGTCGCATGCCAGAACTCCCAGAAGTACACACAACAGTTGTTGGTCTCAACAAAAAATTAAAGAACCTCACCATTACTGATGTTTGGTCGAGCTATAACAGTCCATTTCATGTGGGTAAAAAGAATATTAAGGATATTCATTACTTCAAAGATTTTAAGAAAGCAGTAATTGGTGGAAAGTTTCTCGAATCTCAGCGTCGGGGTAAAAACGTCCTCATTTCCCTATCAAACGGTCATTCAATCCTCATTCACATGAAGATGACCGGGCATTTGTTGTACGGTAACTATTCTTTTAATAAGAAAGAAAATAAGTGGACCACAACAGACAAGGGACCTCTCGAAGATCCATTCAATCAACACATTCGTTTGGTCTTTTCTCTATCAGACGGAAAACATTTAGCGTTTTCGGACTTACGAAAATTCGCCAAGGTTTTTTCTTTTCCAACAAAAGAAATCGGAATTCATCCGGACTTGGCAGATATTGGACCGGAACCGCTGGATAAAAGTTTTACATATGACAAATTCAGAAATCGGCTCAGACTCCGACCAAACTGGCCGATCAAGCAAACGCTTTTGGACCAAGAAGTGATTGCGGGTATTGGAAATATTTATTCTGATGAGATGCTCTGGTCATCAAGTATTCATCCGCTTTCAAAAGCCTCAAAGATTCCTGAGAACTATTTGAGGGATTTATATACAGAAATGAAAGTTGTACTTGAGAAAGGCATCAACTTCGGTGGCGACTCTGATTCTGATTATCGAAACATTGATGGTGAGATTGGTGAATTCCAGAACAAACATCATGCGTACAGACACACAGGTGAGGTTTGTGCCCGACCTCGCTGTGGTGGCATAATTGAACGAAAGAAAATCGGCAGTCGCAGTGCCCATTTCTGTTCCAAACATCAAAAACTATTTACATAAATGAAAGACAGCACTCTCGGTATCATTATTATTATCGTCTTCGTTCTTCTTGGTATTTTTACTCGGGGTGCAATTTTTTATGGTGGTGACTCCCCGACTGCCACAACCACCGGCGATCAACTAATTGATACTCCGTACTACTACGCAGATGCTGACGAGGTGGCGAACCGACAAAACGCTCAGGAACAATTACGCTTAATTTCTGCCCAAGCAATTGATCTTAACGAGGAGATCCAGCGACGGATTGAGGAAGAAAACGCTTCTCCATATCGAGGAAGGGTTCAGATTGCAAACATCTACAACATCGGAACATTTAATGAATATGCAACGCTCAGTATCAACAACGAGCCGGGAGACTTCATTGTGCTTTCTGGGTGGAAACTTAAGAGTCTTGTAACAGGAGGTGAAATCACTATTGGGGGTGCTGCAAATATTCCGGAGCGAGGATTCCCAAAAGAAGCACCGCTTGTTATCACGGACCAGTATGCAAAAGTGATCGTAAGTCACTCAACTTCCCCTATCAACGCATCATTCAGGCTTAATCTTTGTACTGGATATCTTGATCCGGAGGATTATTACGCCCCATCACTTCCCCGAGAATGTCCTGCTCTCGGCGACTACGCTCCTTCTGTTTCAAGAAACATAAACAATGATTGTCTCGACTACATCGAAACGATTCCTCGTTGCACAAACCCACGAGAACGAGACTACCCAGAAAACATTACTCGAAGTTGCCAGGCCTACATTGAAGAGAATGCTACGTACGATACTTGTGTAGACAAATACCAACTTGACCCAAACTTTCTTATCCCTGAATGGCGCGTATATGCAAAAGTTCGTGGCATTCTCTGGCTTGAGAATCGTGATGTGATTCAACTCATCGACAGCGCAGGAAAAGTTGTCGACACGTACCGATCTTAGAGATCGAGAATCCGCGCAAGAGCCACCCCAAACGCTACTGAGACATTGAGAGATTCTTTCTTTCCCCTCATTGGGATTTCAACGAACCCGTCACACTGAGACAAGACATCTTCAGAAATCCCTTCTACTTCATTTCCAAAAATAAATACAGTTGCGCCTTTTACTTTGAAATCTTTGTAATCTTTCGCATCCGCATGCTGTTCAACGGCGATGATTGTATTCTTCTCTAATCTTAATTTCTCAATTAGAACAGAAACATCTTTTACCGACTCCCATGGAATCGTTTGCTCTGCACCAAGGGCAACCTTTGCGATTTCAGTATTTATTCTTTGAAACTTGTCTTTTGGGGCTGGTGTATATCCAGAGAGATAAATTTTATCGATTCCGAGTGCATCTGCGGTACGGAACATTGAACCCACATTGTGTGAGCTGCGAATGTCATGGAGGACAACTGAGATCTGTTGTTTTTGCATGCCGGTATAGTACCTCCTTTGTCACTCCCGCGAAAGCATGAGTCCTGATATAATCCCAACATGCTTTCAATATTCCCTGAATTATTTACGTACTCATTATTCGCTCCGTTTATTTTGCGTCTCGTACTTGGTGCGTACTTTATGTACACCGGTATCCGTCATCACAAAGAAGATGCGGCTCTGTGGAACACAGTTTGGAATGATAAAAAAATTGGTTCTTGGACTGTTGGTTCAATCCTCGCAAAAGTTCAGATCGCTATTGGAGTTCTCTTGATCTTGGGCCTCTGGACTCAGATCGCAGCAATCCTCGTAATCGTATTTAACAAGGTTGAGTGGTACAAGCGGCACAAGTTTAATACTGAACCAATTGCAGCACTGTGGCCAAAAATCTTCATTTCAGCAATTGCCTTCTCTCTCCTCTTCCTCGGTGCTGGTTTCCTTGCTGCTGACTTACCTCTTTAGTTTTTATATATCTTAGCCGTGTATCAAAAAATCCAGCTTTTGCTGGATTTTTCTTTCATGTAAGAGCAAACTCGATCATTTCGCTCATTTGTCCGCCCAGTAGGAATCGAACCTACGACCAAGTGCTTAAAAGGCACCTGCTCTACCAGCTGAGCTATAGGCGGGAATTGGAAAAATATACCTTAAGAAAACCGAAAAGTAAAATTGCACAAAGAAATCTGTGTTTACAAAACATGAGAAAAGCGCACCATGGGTGCGCTTCAAAAACAAATCAAACGAGATTATCAACAAAGACGAAGGAAGGGGCGGCCAACGATGCAGGACACCTCCCGCGGATAGTGACACCCCTTCTGTGAACCAGCCACGGTTCTGACAGTGGGCCGAAAGTAACCATCCTCAGACATGCGTTTGAGCATGATAGCTTTGTGGTGCGCACACCACCTTTCTCCCGGGAGGGCCTTGTTTCTGCAGCCAGTTCGATACGTACACGGCTTGCAGAGCTTCACCTGCGACGTACCATTGGACCCTGTGCCAACCTCTGCATTTTTCTTTCCTTTCTTCACAATTCCTCCTTGACGATAAGAGCTCCCCAAGAAAAACATACAATATAAAAAAGTATCGGTCAAACACTAAGCACGAACTCCTCAAGACTGTCTTCGAGGCTTCCACCTTCGATCCTTGAAAGATGATAGAGGTTCACCATGTTGCTTGAGATTTTCTTCAATTCTTCTTGGGAATAGTTTCGAAGGAACTGTTGAGACTTACTCCATACAAAAGGTTTTACTCCAGCCTCATCAGCAGTTTTACTCTGAGAAATTCCAAGCAAACTCTTCACCTGCCAAAACAAAATGCCGTGAATCTCTTCTGGTTCTGAGCCGTTCATAAGTGCCTTCTGGTACAGCGTCCAGAGTTGAACGCGATTCCTATTCCCCAATGCATCGGTAAGTGCAAAAATATTAAATTCTTTTTTAGACGCAACTTCTTTTGCTTCAACATTCCAGGTTTTTTCTGCATTCTTTTCCAAAAGCTTTTTAACTGGTGCCTTTGGTGAATATTCAACAAACAGAAATGCATGTTCAGCAACCTTTAATTCTTTCATCTGATCCTTGAGATACTCAGCAGCATCTTCATTTTCAAAAAGAGATTCGAGTACAACAATATATTTATGTTCAAAAAGTCCCTGGCCGCCAGCGATTCCGATAAATGAATTCGTGTTCCATTCATCTGCATTCATTCGAAACAAAAGTGCGTTCGGTCGCTTCTTCTGAAGTGCACCAACAAGATCGTCTAATGTTTTTCGAACTCGTGCCCGTTCTGAACCTGTTACAAAATAGATCATTACTTTTTCTCTACTTTTCCATTTGACCCCAGTTCTTCCCCACCGAACTTGAGACTACGAGTGGCACACCGTGAGTGTCATTAGGAGAAATAATATTTTGCATAATCTCTACAATAGTACCGCGAATTTTTGAAGTCATTTCTTCTTTCACCTCCAACACAAGCTCATCGTGTACAGTGAGTAATAACCGAACACTGTCAGTAAGCTTTTCTTTTTCGATGAAGTCACTAATCTTAACCATCGCAAGCTTAGTGATGTCGGCACTTGTTCCCTGGAATGGTGCGTTGATCGCCATTCGTTCATTCATTGCCTTGATAAACGGGAGTTTAGAGCGAATACCCGGGAAGTATCGTCGTCGACCGAAGAATGTTTCGGTATAGCCTCGCTGCGCTGCTTCGTATTTTATTTTCTCGAGGAAGTTGGCGAGCGTTACGAAGTTCTGGAAGTATTCATCATAGAAGCGTTTAGCTTCATCTTTATCTGTTCCAAGGTTTGTTTTGAGTGCGTTTACGCCCATACCGTAGAGAATTCCGAAGTTAATAACCTTCGCGCGTCGGCGCATTTCTGCATCAACTTTTTCTGGTGGAACTTTGAACACAAAAGAAGCGACACCGGTGTGAACATCACCACCAGATTTAAAGATCTCGATAAGCTTCTCTTCACCAGACATGAACGCTGCGATTCGAAGTTCGACTTGAGAATAGTCACACGCGAGCAAATCAAAACCTTTTTCTGCAACGAATGCGTTACGAATTCTTTTTCCGAGTTCACTCTTAATCGGAATGTTCTGAAGGTTTGGATCCTGAGAAGAAAGTCGACCGGTCACTGCGCCCGTCTGAACAAATTTCGCATGAAGTCTGCCGTCTGGAGCAACCTTCTCTGGAATGGAATCAATATATGTCGAAAGAAGTTTCTGCAACTCTCGATAATCAAGAATGAGTGGAACGATAGGATGCTCATCTTTCACCTTCTCGAGTTCTGATTCTTTTGTTGAGCGATTTCCCGACGCAGTTGTCTTACCTTTTTTCTGAGCTAAAAGTTTACCGAACAAAATATCACCGAGTTGCTTTGGAGAATTAATATTAAATTCTTCCCCGGCAAAATCCCAGATTTTCTTTTGGAGTGAATTGAGCTCTTTGTGATATTCGTTCGAAAGATCTTTAAGATATTTTGTATCAATCTTCACACCAGTTTCTTCCATCTTCTTCACAATAGGCATAAGCGGAAGCTCAATATTGTTATACACCTCTGATGTTCTTCCCTCTCGAAGTTTATTGAATATCTTTTCTTTCGCCTCCTTAAATGAATCTGTGTTTCCGTAGTTTAAAATTTCTTCAACCCCGGGACTCGAGATATTTGAATCAACAACCCAAAGCGCGAGTGCGGTTTGCTCAATTTCCTCTTGGGTCACACCAGTGATTTCTGCACCGAGTGACATCTGACCGGCCTTGGTTG
>DATGWK010000085.1:0-2637 GCA_035299525.1 Candidatus Nanoarchaeia archaeon | reverse complement strand
CTTGAAGACTGAGCTGAAACGCCAAAAAGGACAGTTTGCTAGTAGATTCAAGAAAATCGAAATGGAAAACAAGAGCTTGAGGAAGAAACTGTTGGAGGCACAGGAAATTGGCAAGCAGCAGTCAAAGAGAATCAAGGAGCTGGAAGGAGAAGTTGCTGAGTGCCAAGGATACTGTGAGTAATAATCCCTTGTTTGGCAACATTTAATGGTCCATGTGATTGTTTCATTGATGGTCAGTTATTACTTTTCTGTTGAAGACCCCACAGTCTTGTGGCATTTTCCAACACCCCAAAATAATTTTGGTGATAATGATTGCAGGGAAACTTGGATTCGAAAAGTTTGGGACCGCTGAACCAAACCGCAAGAAACGCCAAACGGAAACAGTAGTTGACCCATGTGAACCGTCGAATCCAAAACGACTGAGGAGGGACAGTCATGAAAGGAAGGAGGAAACAAAAGCGAAGAAGGATGGAGGAAAAGTGGAAGGTGAAGTGAAAGACAGCAAAGAAGAAGACAAGAAGAAACGTCCCAAGCAAGAAGACAACCAACCAAGTGCTGAACAGGTGAATTTGACTAAACCACTACTGGAAGATATCATCTCAAGACTGGACATTGTTGTCATCAATCCAAGGAATCCTCCTGCTCAATGGGTCCCTCCTGAAGAGGCCTATCATGAGACGAAATTCATGAGAAGAAATGAAAGACAGAAGGACATTGAACATGAGATTCATGTACCAGCACCTCAGTCTTGCCTGGAACGCCTTGAGTTCGGAGCCAGAATGATCACCAAAGATGTAAGTACACTTGAACTCTTAATGCCATTGTTTCCAACAGTTATTGTTGCCTTTTTTAGGATTTAGTTCCTTGTTGTTATTAATTCATGGAAAACAATTGATGACTGACATGGTTTGTGAATGAATGCAAGACTATCAAGTCAGTTAAACTGTTTATATTTCAGGAAAAAGGAGAGAACCTGACTATCGTGAAGATCTATGAGGATGTTGGAGCCAAGGATGTCCATTACGACAAAATTGGGGAAAGCTTTGCAGCATTCAAGGACCTCAACCCGAACCCAAGGGAGGCACACAAGAAGTGGACCATGAACACTGTTGGAATGAGCTCTATTGCTTGGGCCATTATTGATGCGATCATCCTGCATTCCTGCCTGCTTGCGGTGTACAAGTCCAAGAACAACCAAAAGTACAAGGTGGAATGGTTGCAGAAGATGTGGGATGCATTTGATGGTGAGTGATAAATTTAATCCTCATATTCCTTCAGTTGTGTTTCGGTTTGCGAACCATCGTCTCGAATCACTCCGGTTCGTGACGATTCCACGTGGATCGTTGCGGTCCGTATCGACACGGGTCGTTCCGGTTCGTGTCGATTCCGCGTGGATCGTGGCGATCCGTATTAACACGGGTCGTTCCGGTTCGTGTCGATTTATCGTGGATCGTGGCGGTTCGTAACGACCTAGGTCGTTCTGGTGCGTGTCGATTCCGCATGGATCGTGGCAATCTGAGTTGATTAAGGGAAGTTAAAATAATGTCATGTTCTCTAACCCTACAGAAATTGGAAAGAACCTCTTCAAATTCGGAGAAGTGGAAGAAGAAGTTGAACGGAGCCTTGTTGAGACAAAGTTCTGCCAAGCACTCAAGTCATGTGCTGTGTCAAAGGTCCACAGCAACCGGAAAGATGCAATTGGTCGAATTTTGTCAGATGAGTACAACCAAAAGTACATGGACGACATCCAGAAAAAGACCAAAACGTCTTTAAACCGGTACAAAGCTCGATCTTGCACCGAAAAGTTCATCAAGGCTAATCAGCTGTGGGAAAGCAAGACTGGGGCTTGAGCTTGATGTGCCATATTCTTTTAATCTTCCTGTTTAGTTTATGGTTTCCTTAAAAGTATTACTTGTTGAAGATTGAAACAATTGTGATGTATAGTATTTGAAATTGTGAGAAATTCTTGGAATATTTGTTTTGTGACTTTCTTGAGGTGTTCACATTAGTCGATCTGTTGTTCATTTTGCATTTAAGATGGTTAAAAGACTAGCCTGGTTTGATTGATGCTGAAGAGAATGAATGGCGATGGGAAGAGTGTTTTTGTTGCAAAGCTTTTGAATAGGATTCGTTTCCTGAAGGAGAATAAAATGAAATGGTTCATGCAATGATCAGTCTTCTTCACTTCTGTGATTTTAGCTCATTATAAGCATGATCTGTAGTGCATCCAATCTTTTATTTTGTAGTTGGAATTGGCTGTTGATTAGTTGTAGGTGTAGCTTCTTTGATTGTCTTTACAGGAAAAGTGAGCAGCGAAGCGGAGCGAAGAGGAGCGAAGCGGCGCAACTGGTCAGCCAGCACGATCGATGACTGTGCGAAACGATCCATCGTTCCATCGTGCCGGGTCATGTCGCAGCGATGCTGAGGGAACCGGCGCGAAGCGGAGCGACGGATCACCCAGCACGATCAACAACTGTCTGGAACGATCCTTTGTTCCATCGTGCCGGCTCATGTCAAGGCGAAGCGGAGCGAAGCGGAGCGACGACTGTCCGGAACGATCCATCGTCTTGTTGTGCCGATTCTTCGTGCCAGGTCGTGTCGAAGCGAAGTGGAGCGAAGCGGAGCGATACATCAGCC
>DATGWK010000084.1:0-1549 GCA_035299525.1 Candidatus Nanoarchaeia archaeon | reverse complement strand
ATAAGTTTGTTGAATAAGGGTTCGTTTGGAATTCAAAACATTAATCCGTTTTGCATATTCTTGAACTTTGTTATCCAATTCTGCAAGCAGTTGCCGCTGCTGACTTAAATCCTTTACTATCGCTACAGCAGTGTCAAACCGATCATTGTTGCCTTGCAGGGGTATTAGATTTACTGCAACCTTGTACTTCCCGCCATCCTTATCTGTGAAATAGGTTTCAAAAGCGACTGTATCAATCTCTTTCAGCTCACCGGTTTGATTATTCCATTTCCAGGATTTCGCCTCGCTTTGAAAGTACTCGGAACAAGATTGTTGGGAGCTCAACGTCCCATGGCGGTCTCGTAAGAGAGGGCTTACAAACAACAATCGCTGTGAAGAATCGACAATAAAAATACCTTCATCCATGGAGCGTAAGACATCACCAAACTGAGAACGATTCCATTTGAGTTCCTGGATCAATGATGCTCGCCGGCGCACAGCATAGGCTAAGGACATAGAAATGAGAATCAAGACACGGAATACGAATATCGTAAGGGTGGTTGGCTCGAGTAGATAGAATGTTGTAGTTGATGAAGACCCTATGAAGAGAAAAACAAAGTAAAGGTTTAATGTGGCAAAAAGAATTATCCATAAAGCTGAAAGAAAACCCAAAAAATGAACCGCCAGAAAAAGAGGTAAGAAGTATAAGAAGTAAACATCACTCTGCAAGTTATGAGAAAAATAATAGAAAATCGAATACATACTTATCTCGAACATAGCTTGGGCAGTTTTCACGCTAGGATAAAAAAACCACTCGGGATGTAACAGACCTATCAAACCTGAAGCAACACTATAGTAAAAAAATAGAAGCAAGAGCAAACGTACCCAACGCAGTTCCTGTTCATCCACAATGGATCCATACACAATGAAGTAATACTCGAGGCCAATTATCGCTATAACCCGTAATGCGGCATTTATATATAACAAACCCTGATCACTGTTCACGAGACGAAGTAATGCTGTAGATATGTAGTTTCCATGACTAATGAGTTTGTCGAATACTTTAGACATGCTGCATCCTGATGAATCTTGTATTTGCTTGCAATCGAAAAATACTTAGAACAATTGATAATAAAGGATGAAAAATACTCCAGCTGACAGACAGTAAAGCCCAAAATAGCCTAGCAGTTTACGTGTCAAGTGAGAAGATAAAATCCTCACTGCGAACAGGCCACTTGCAAATGAAGTAATGAACGTGAGAACGCCAATCAAAGTATTACTGCTGGAAAGCGGAGGTATCCATTGTCCTTGTCCATTGATTGCTTCCAGAAGTTTGATTACTGAGAAACCGCCAGTCTGTAGAACAAGCTCATAGAGGTTTGCAAATAGAATTGTTGGTAAAGAAAGTAGAAACGATAGTTTCAGCGCATCCATCCACATCAAACCAATAATCAATCCAATCCCGAGGGTAAATCCCAGGCGGGATATGCCGGGTATGGCTGTTATGCCTTGAATAATCCCAATCAGCAGAAAATCCTGAAGTCGCAATTGCTCAATCCGGCGATCTCCC
>DATGWK010000083.1:0-7052 GCA_035299525.1 Candidatus Nanoarchaeia archaeon | reverse complement strand
GCTTGAGACAAATTTGATCTGCCTTCGCTATCAGCTTCGGCAAGACTAAGAAAGAATTCTATCGTTCCAGGAATATCACCACTTTCAAAAATTGCAGAGCCGATCACAAGACGATTTGCACCGGCATCGATTAACATGGGCGCTGTCTCAACATTTACGCCACCGTCTACACTTATTGTAACTTTTGGATGACGAGCTCGCAAAGTTGTTATCTTCTCAAGTACTCGATTTTCGAACGGTTGTCCCTGATATCCGATCTTTGCAATACCCATAAACTGCACGAAATCGATATGATTCATGAGAGGCTCGAGTGCATCAATAGATGTATCAGGATTCAGTGCCACTCCAATCTCAACGTGGAACATCGAATCAGAATCGGGGAGAGATTTTCGAAGGCCTTCGATAAATTCTTTTGGGTTCTCGACTGATTCGATATGAATGATGATTTTTTTTGCACCAGCGGTCACCCATTTCATAACTTCTTCTTCGGTCGGCTTGATCATGAGATCGGCTTCAAAATCGATTTCTTCCCAATACGGGAAACCACCGTTTTCTTTAAGAATTTCTGCAAAGTATGGATCGTTCGCATGCACATACGGCCACGTTCTGTTCTTCACGAACACGCCATCACAGACATCCACCTGGACCATACGCGCAAGACCAGAAATCTCAGACATTTGTTCGCTCAGTTGGTCAAAACTTTTTGGAAGAATTGCAGGAATGATTTCAACCATGTTATTTACTTAGTTCATCGAGCTTTTTGAGTCGTCGCATATGACGTTTTTCTTCAGTAAACGGAACGGTGAGAAATGTTTTTACGGCTTCTTTTGCATCTGACACGGTGAGGAATCGTGCACCGAGTGAAAGAACGTTCGCATCATTATGCTCTCGAGCAGTTTTTACCTCGAGTGGTACGCTTTGTCCTGTGTCTGGATGATACTGACCGTTGAATACAACAGCGCGAACATGTCGGAAACGATTTGCAACCATTGCTTCACCCTGACCAGAACCACCGATAACAATTCCCTGTTGGATTCCCCCATTTTCTGAAATTTCTTTTGCGAGCGGTGCAACGTAGTCTGGATAATCATCATCTTCTACGAATGAGTGTGCACCGAAATCTTTTACATCAAAACCCAAATCTCGCATATACGGAATGAGTGCTTGCTTGAGTTCAAAGCCGGCATGATCAGCTGCAATAAGGATTGTTGTCATAGATTTTTATATTATTGTTTTGCCCCAACTTCTTCGTAACACCTTGATACCGATAGGTGCCGTAACGGCATTTTTTATTTCCTTATCGGTGTCGCTTCATCCACAACGATGGTTTTGAACACAGTATCAAGTGTTTCAAGCGCACGCGCTCGCTCGCCATCGATCAGTGAAGTTCTTACAAAAATCCACAATCCGATAGTTGGTGACACTTGGAGAATATAGTAATCCCTGTTATCTCCGTCTATATTGCTATGACGAACACAAGTACCTGTGTACGAACCAAGAGTACATTTCTCTTCAATCTGCACATCACCACCACCCCAATCTTTCTCCCCGTCATAAAGCTCCTGGGCTAATTTTTCAATAGTACCTGACTGAAGGGCAATTCTGCCGATTGTGAAATTGGGTAACTCGCCATTTACCGGGTGCAATCGATACGTCGGCTCAGTTTTCTGTCCCGTTTGACTACTAAAACCAGTTGACACCTCCACTGTATAACCATTCGGAACTTGGATAGTAATTGGATTGTGCTCCGGCTGAGTCGCATCACGCAATCTGCCAAGGAGTTTCAGTTTAACGAAATATCTAAGATCTTGGATTGAGATATTGAGACTGGTGAATGAATTGCCACTGCCCGAGGAACGAGACGAGTCATTAGAAAAACTTGGGGGCTTGGCAGTAAATATCCAAACAAAAAAGAGTACGATGATTAAAAAAATGACAACTAATACGGTGAACATTGATTTTTTCATGTTATTTGTAATATCAGTAGCAAACTTAAACTAGGACCTTATCGCTCGATACTAAATGTGAAGATATATTCTTCAGGCTTAATAGTACCATTGAGAATCTTCGCTGGTTTTACGTCTGTGAATGTGATTTTTCCTTCTGGAAGCTCGAGAACGGTGTTAACTTCAATACTCTTTTCCTGAACTGGACCGCCATCAAAACTAACATCGGCTTTTACAACAAGCCTTCCTGCCCAGACACAGTTTGCGTTTGCCGGACAACGACTATCTTCAGTCACCTGTTTTACTGTAATTTCAACTCCGGTCTGACCGACAAACTTTTCTCCAACACGAACATCGAATGTTTCGGCAATGTCTGTTGGGATGGGTTGATCGGATACAGCAGGCACCGTCATTAATTTGTTCTTAACAAAAAAACCGATTGCAAGAAGCATAATAACAATCAAACCAATTCCCAAAATCTTCTTTTGATTCATGGTTTAAAATTTAATTTACCTGTTATACGGATACACAACATCCCCGGTAGATTTATTTACGAAAACCTTTGAGGTTGTCTGATAAGTCTCATCTCTATTTGGAACTGCAGGATCCGCGGTCTGGTTTGGATCAGTAAAGTGAAAAATCCATCCATCTGCCTTTTCTTCAGCGTGAGAATATACCCAATTGAGGGTCGGGCTGTCCTTCTTGATCTTTTCTTCTGCAACTACCTGAGCTTGTTCTGCAGTAATAGGTTGATTATTCATAGTTTGAAATATTATAAAGCCGCCAATGGTAATAACTAATCCGATGAGCACACCAATAATAAATTTGTTATTCATACTTCATTATTTCTTGAAAAACGAATCGAATTCGTGCAAAAGTTGAACAAGCTTGGCCTCACTATTATTTCCATCCCCTGCTGTAACGAGTTCACCGGCACTATTTTTTCTATATGCAAGAAATTGTTGGCCAGCATATATCCCGAGCTCGCTTTTTTCTGGAAACACACCTTCGCCGGCAAGTACTGCCTGAACTTGAGGAATGAGCACAAACTGAAGCCATTGTGGGAATGTCATTGAATCAGCGCAAAACGCTTCTTTGCATGTAAAAGCAGATTCTGGAAGTGGTTCATCTTGCCACATTCCAAGCTTTTTCATCTCGGATTCGATCTGAAGGATCTTCTCGCTAATTTGGGTTTTGTTCTCCACGTTATCTGATTGCCTTACCTGAAGCCACCACATGTTCCATAAGCGCATGAGTATATCCCATTTCGTTGTCGTACCAAGCCAAAACCTTAACGAGGTTTCCATCAACAACTCGAGTCATCGCAAGATCAACAATTGAAGCTTGAGAGCTACCAATAATATCTGAAGAAACCAATGGTTCATCTGTAACTGTAAATACCTTCATCCATCGCTTGTCTTTTGAAGCTTTTGTGAGAATATCATTCACCTCTTCTACTGAAGTATTTCTCTTTGAAATAAAAGTAATATCAGCGATTGAGCCTACTGGCACTGGAACTCGGATAGAAATACCATCAAATTTACCCTTGAGATCAGGGAGGGCTTGTGTAACTGCGATTGCTGCACCAGTTGATGATGGAACAATGTTTTGTGCAGCTGCTCGGCCCTCTCGAAGATCTTTTTTGCTTGGACCATCAACGAGTGCCTGACTTGCTGTATAACCATGCACCGTGTTGAGCATCGCTTTTTCAATTCCAATTGCATCATGGAGAATTGCCATGACAGGAGAACCTGCGTTTGTTGTACAAGATGCGTTTGAGCTGATTTGAACGTCAGTCAAAAGATCATCGTTGATACCCATGAGCACCGTTGCCCCCTTAATATCTGCTGGCGGTTCATCTTTTACGGGAGCAGTTACAACCACTCGCTTTGCACCAGCCTGGAGATGTGCTCGTGCTTTGTCGTATGCAGTAAAGAGACCAGTTGATTCGACGACAATGTCGACACCCATAGAACCCCACGGAAGCTTTGTTGGATCTTTTTCCTGAACAAACGCAACAGACTTACCATTAATCAAAATAGATTTACCATCCTTACCAGCTTCTACTGGAAATGGAGTTGGACCGTATACGGTGTCGTATTTAAAGAGATAGACAATACTTTCGAGACTTCCAAGGTCGTTTACAGCCACCACTTCAATCTCTTTTCTTTCTTGAGCAAGCTTCACAAAAGCTCGTCCAATTCGTCCGGCACCGTTTACAGCAACTTTAATGGTCTTCATAGCAAAAACTGATTAGGGATAATGACGACATTTTAACATATACAAAACCAGAACCCGAGTGAGTTCTGATTTTCTTTATCACGTATTAGTCTTGACTGACCTTGACCGGTTCGGCTACAGGTTTTTTCTCACTTGCATGAGCTCGAACATCAACTTCGTAACTTGTATTCTGGGTTTCGAAGAAATTTACAAGTTCGAAGACATCAGTTGCGGCGGACATCCACTTTGCAGGGTTCGTTGCCTCATAGTGTTTTGGCATACCGAGCTCTTCGAGACGTCGATCAGCAACATATTGCACATACTGGTTTACATAGTCCGCGTTAAGACCGAGAATACCGTTCGGGAATAAGTCCTTGTTGTAATCAGTTTCAAGATTTACACCCTCAATAACAATGTTTCGAATCTCGTTAGCGAATTCTTCCGTCAAAAGTTCCTGATTCTCCTCAAGAATGTTGTGGATGAGATTAATACCAAACTGGAGATGAAGGCTTTCGTCTCGAAGCACCCAGTTAATCATTGAGCCGAAGTTTCGAAGCTTATTTCGCTGTCGGAACGAAAGTGCAACCATGAATCCTGAGTAGAACCATACGCCCTCCATTACAATATTTGTTGCAACAAGATTTCGAATGAAGTCCTTCTTTCCCTCTACTGTCGTAATGTCGAGCGTCTCTTCTGTCATTCGTTTCAAGTACTTGTTGATATACGCCTCTTTTGCCACCATTGAAGGTCGTTCGAGGTGAAGATTAAAGATTTTCTCTCGATCAAACGGAAATGTCTCTAATACGTATTCAAATGCCACACAATGATTTGCCTCTTCCCACATCTGTTTTGCCAAATAGAGATGACATTCTGGAGATTTGAGATAAGGATAGACACCCAATGCAAGTGATCGATTTACAATCAACTCTGCAGGATTAAAGAAGGCCATAAGAAACTTCACCGCATGACGTTCATCATCAGTCATCTTGTTGAAATCATCCAAATCTTCTTTGAGAGCAATTTCATGAGGAAACCATGTATTTCGAACTGCGGTATTGTAAAGATCATATGCCCACTTATATCGAAGTGGGTGCAAATTCATGTCTTCGGGTGATGCTTTTCCAAGTAACATTGTATTTTTTATTATGAATAAATTTTGGTAATTGTAGAGACTTCAAAACCTCCTGACAATTGCTTTTTGCAATTTCTATTGCACACAACAAACTACTGACAACTATCGCAAATCAAATCATCTTGCGGATCCGACGGCGCATGCACCCTCAACGCTGGCTTCGCAGAGACAGAATCAAGAGAGGTTTGAGTTGGAGTGACCTCCGGTGCACTCATCATGGTTGAAACTGGTTGAACTGGCGACGACTTTGGAATGTTCCAGGAGATTGCTGGTTTTGGAGCAACATATGCTGGCTCAATATCAACCTGTTGTACCGGAGACACAATCGGTGCTGCTTCTACGGAGGACTCAATCTCTGGAAGTGCGGTAATTGTTGTTTGGAGAGGCATTGCGAAACCCTTCGGCTCTGCGGGAACCTCTGGCTTCTTTGGCATGAATGCAATTGCACCGAATCCGACCTTTCCGATTTTCTTTGCCTTGTTAACCGCAACGGTACTCTGTTCCGCGGTATGCCGTGGCTTCATGTGGAGATAATAAGTTGTCTTCACACCTTTCTCCCACGCAGTCATGTAGATCTTCATTGTCTCGTCAATATCCCGAGTTTCGAGATACATGTTTCGAGAAAGCGCCTGGTCAATCCATTTCTGTGCTCGAGCAGCAACTTCAATAAATGCGTATGGATTAGTTGTAAATGAAGTCTTATAAATATCCTTAATGTGCTGAGGAATACCCTCGATACCTGAAATGTCACCCTGGTGTTCAATGATTTCATCCCGAACTTTTTCCCAAATACCCATATTCTTCAAATCCTTAACTAGGTTGTGGTTCAAATCGAGATACTTCCCTGACATCTTGTTTCGCGAGAAAACCTGAGCAAATCGAGGATCGATACCCGGCGTTGTTGCAGCAACTAGACCAATGTTTGCATTCGGAGCAACTGCCATGAGTGTAGCGTTTCGCATACCCTTTCGAACTTTTTCTCGTAAAAGATCCCAGTTGAGACCCTTGTGCTTACTTTCCTTTGAAACAGTTGTCACTGAACCACGATCGCTCTCTAACGTTTTAATCGTATCGATTGGTACCATACCCTTTGACCAGCCAGAACCAACGAAATTCTTGTAGACACCACGTTCAAGACCAAGGTTTGCACTTTCGTCGATCGCCATGTATGAGATAAATTCAAAAATTCGATCAGCAAAGTTCCACGCATGCTCGCTATCGTATGCCATACCAAGCTGTTCGAGTGTATCTGAGAAGCCCATGACACCAAGACCAATTGCCCGATTCTCCTGATCTGACCGAGCTGCCTCCGGAATCGCAAGCTTATTGATGTCGATCAAGTTATCGAGTTGTCGAACTGCCAGCCGGACAGTTTCTTCAAGCCGAGGCCAATTAATTTCTCGATTTGTGATGTGGGCTGCAAGATTAATAGACGCCAAATTACATACCGCAATATGGTCTTTGTCCTGCGGTAGGCAAATCTCAGTACAAAGGTTCGACATGTGAATCGTGCCTGTATTGTTATTGAGAGCTCGAAGATTGATTGAATCTTTCCATGTAAGCCATGGATGAGAAGTTGTCTGGAGCGAGACGAGCATTTGTCTGAATTGCTCTCGAGCGGAAACTTTCTTGAATGTTCGAAGCTTTTTCGCTTCAGCCATTTCAATATATTCTGCATACCGCTTACTGAACGCCCTTCCATAGAGCTCATTAAGGTCTGGGGTCTCCTTTGGATCGAACATATACCAATCTTT
>DATGWK010000082.1:0-2311 GCA_035299525.1 Candidatus Nanoarchaeia archaeon | reverse complement strand
AACGACGCATCTGGAACGTGCCAGGACGAGGATACAAACTAGCTACTGCATAGCATGAAATCAAAAGAGCTTTCGGTTACAACCGATCCACAACTCGAAGAGTTTCTCGCTCTTGTAGAACTTGGAAAACAGGCTCGGGTTATTTTTCACGATCTCGCAAATCACTTCACGACTCTCAACCTAACGATTCGTGAACTGGAACAAAACCTTACAGATGAAAGAAGACGATTCCAAGAGTACACAAAGCGATCAAATGAAACACGGGCCCAGGTTGAGTACGTAGCGAACCTGTTACGAAGTCATATAACTGGAGGACAAGAACCGTACTACCTTGATAAGGTGATTAGAGAAATTATTGGTCTCTTTGAGTCAAAACAAAGAAAGCTTGGTATTCAAACAAGAATACGAGTAAGAAAGGGTGTTCGTTGGACTCAGCATAAAAGAGATTTCATTCATATTGTGACAAATCTTATTGGAAATGCTATCGAATCTTTCGAAACGATTACTGACACAAGACAAAGAATTATTCATGTCGAGCTTTTGGAACAAAATTCTAGCGTAATCCTTATCGTAAAAGATACTGGTTGCGGTATTCCACACAATCAAAAAGTACTCATGGGCAAAGCTGGATTCACCACAAAGAAACATGGTAACGGAATCGGTTTTGCTGCAGCGAAAGAACAAGTTGAGAAAACATTCGGTGGCAACATTACCATTTCTAGCTCAACCCTTGGTTCTTGCTTCAAAGTAAAACTTTTTGAACCCAAACAAAACAGGAAGCGTTCTACGCTTCCTGTTTTGTCACATCTATTAACGAATCGGTTACTGAGCGACAGTATTAAAGATTTGTGAAATAGGAGCACCGTCTGCCACCATGATCATGTCAGACTTGTGGTCAAACATTCGATCACCGTTATCAGCATACAAGGTTACAAAATAACTCTTGTTAGGCATAGTTGATCGGAGCAAACTCACAACAATATTGTTGCTTGCGCCAGCATCAATGCGAGCCGCGCCGAGAATGTTGCCCATGACACCATTATTGTTGTCACGAATAGCAACCCACGCAACAGCATCTGTTTCAACAGACGCAACGGTTACAACATCACCCGCACCCTGATCACCCACAAGGATTGCAGAATCAGAACTTACTGACATCGCATCATCACTTAACATAACAGAATCATCTTCCATCATAGCGTTGTCATCTTCCATCATAGTGGAATCGCTTTTATTTGCACCCGACTTATCGCCGGTCATTGCAGTTTTACCTGCTGAGCCCTGACCAATCATCCAACCCAAGAGCAAACCGACAACCAATGCAATCACGCCCGTAATAACCATATTCTTGTTCGAATTGTTCATATCTTTCTAACGGTAATGCTTTTAATTTTTTTCGACGAGCAAGCGATGTGTGAGAACTGGCTTTCACTACACCCTAGCGATGTCGAAGCAAGGGCTTACCCTTTCGGTGAATATTTACACAAAGTTTTTGCTCTCGCAAGGCGTACCTGGGTAGAAGAAAAACTACTTTTTCGAAGAGCGAGACTTACCGGCACCCGCGGTCTTTAGACCCCCCTTGCCCTTAATCGGACCCTGCATATCCTTCTTGATATTATTCCAATGGGTTTTGAGCTCATCTCGAAAATCCTTCATTTCCCCCATATCAATATTCTTCAGTTTCGCATATCGATCGGTTACTTCTTGCACGATTCGATGATACATCTCTTCATTCATATCTTTAACCGCCTCCATCTGCTCTATGATTTCACCCTTAGCTCGAAGCATCCAACCCCTTACAATTTTTCGATTCTTTTGAGCATTCTTACTTCCATATAAGAAATACGTCCCCGCTGCTGCCGCTGCCAATGTTGCTAACCCAACACCAACAAGAACCTTATTACCTGTATTACTATTTGTTGATTTGTGTACTGTTTTTTTCATATGTGTTGGTTATTTAATTTTTATTCATTTGCACGTGATCTTCGACGTTTCCAGACCTTGGAAGCAGTTTGGACCATGCTTCCAATTCGATTTCCCTTTTCCTTGATAGCTGCACGAACAGCATCAATGTCTTCAGCAACCTTTTCACTTTCATTGCTCAGGGTTTGAGAAATGTGTTTTATATCCTTGAGGATTTTTACTACGTAAAAAGTTACAAGCCCTGCGCACACAACAACAATCGCTACTGCAAACGTCGCGACGAAGAAAAAAATGTCTGCTTTAATCAGGCTGTCCATACATGTGTTAAGACGATTTAATTAATAAGATATGACAACTACAAAAGCCCTTGGATATCGCCATACATCTT
>DATGWK010000081.1:0-33007 GCA_035299525.1 Candidatus Nanoarchaeia archaeon | reverse complement strand
CAGGTCATGGCATGTGACCTTATGGTTGCCGTTGTTGACGAGCGGTCAACGGGTCTGGGTATGCAAATCGGTGTTCAGGTGTTTGGAAGGAGGAAGCCGCTTCTGGTTGTCTCACATCGGTATGCTGTGGTTACGGACATGGCCAGGGGACTACGTTGCCCAGAAGTTCGCTTCAAGTGCTACCAAAGTCTTCGTGAGGTTTCTGGCATGGTTAGGGACGTACTCGCTCTCATCGAAAGAGGTGAGCCCATCGGTCCTCCGCCAACCCCGGTCTTTCTGACTGAGGGTGAGGGAGGACCACTTCGAGAGACTGTTCCCAGCCTGGTTGGCTGAGGTTCCTGACTCAAGCGTCAGGATCTCTTCCCGCACCGTAAGGTGCGGGTTTCTTTTTAATAAGTCTACTATCGGCGGTCAGGTGTACTGTTCATTTGTTCCAGAGTTAGGAGCATTCTCCTGGTAAAATAAAAGTATGAATAAAAAGGTGTTTGTCACAAGAAAGATTCCAGATATTGGAATTAGTATGCTTCGAGATCGTGGATACGAAGTGTCGGTGTATCCAAAAGACAGAGTCCCATCCCAAAGAGAAATCATTAAGATTTTGAGAAAGGGTGAGTTTGATGCAGTGCTTTCATTATTAACTGATAAGGTTGATGCTCGGGTTTTTGATGCTGCTCCGTCAGTAAAAATAGTTGCGAATTATGCCACGGGTTTTGATAATGTTGATATCGTAGAGGCAAAGAAGAGAGGTGTTGTGGTAACAAACGCTCCAGCGCCGCAGACAGCTGAATCAGTCGCAGAACACACGATTGCACTAATGCTCGCACTTGCTGCTCGTATTGTTGAGGCAGATGAGTTTGTTCGCAGGAAAAAATACAAGGGTTGGGCGCCAATGAATTTTGTTGGTGTTGATATTCTCGGGAAGACGCTCGGATTAATTGGTGCCGGTAGAATTGGTGAAAGGGTAGCGTACTATGCAAAGGGTTTGGGAATGAATGTGATCTATTCTGATATTGCTCGAAATGAAAAGATAGAAAAAGAATGCGCTGCTGCATACTATCCCACACACGAAGATGTATTAAAAAATGCAGACATTGTAAGTCTTCACGTACCACTCATGGATGCCACTCGACATCTGATTAATGCAGAACGACTTGCTCTCATGAAGTCTACGGCTTTTTTGGTAAATACATCTCGTGGCGCTGTGATTGATGAAGCTGCTTTGGAGAAAGCGCTCAAAAACAATGTGATTGCAGGTGCTGGTCTTGATGTGTTTGAGTTTGAACCCGAGGTTTCCGGAGGTCTTCGAAAATTGCAGAATGTGATTCTCACACCACATATTGCTTCTGCGAGTATCGAAACCCGAAATCAAATGGCAGAGATCACAGCCCGCAATATTATTGATTTCTTTGAAGGGCGAGTAGTCCAGAACCAAGTAAACAAATAGCATGATGGGAAAATTAATTGTTGCCAGACACCATGAATCAGAATGGAACAAGCTCGGTAAATGGACTGGGAAGGTCGACGTTGGTCTAACAGAGTACGGACTTGAAATGTCCGAAAAAATGGGTGGTCTCATAAAGGATCAACTCATTGATGAAGCATTTGCTTCAGAACAGGTGCGTTCACTTGAAACCCTGCTTTGTATGGAAGACGGTATTTGCATTAGCGTTCCTATTACGCGAAGTTCTGCACTCAATGAGCGCGATTACGGTAATTACACTGGTAAAAATAAATGGGAGATGGAAGAAAAGTTGGGCAAGGAGGAGTTTGAGAAGTTGAGGCGTGGTTGGGATTATCCTGTGCCCAATGGTGAAACGCTCAAAATGGTGTACGACCGAGTAGTGCCATTTTTTCTTGATACGATATTGCCACTATTGAGACAGGGGAAAACGATTCTGTTGGTTGCTCACGGCAACTCGATCAGAGCCCTTACAAAGTATATTGAAAGAGTTTCGGATGAAGATGTGTCAAAAATCAACATGCTGTTTGGTGCTGTGGTGATTTACGAATTAGATCAAGAGGGGCGAATGATTAAAAAAGAAGTAAGAGAAATAAAATCTCAAGTAAACGCATGACAACATCAAAAGCCCAAATTGTTGCGACTATCGGCGCACTTCGAGGAGGAAAGGATGAGCTAAAAGAGCTTTTGGCTCACCAAGTGGATGTCGTGCGTCTTAATTTTTCTTGGTCAGATCTTGCGGAGCGAGTAGAGCAGATTGCTATGGTTCGTGAGGTTGCTGAGGAATTGGGAAGAAGAATTCCAATTATCGAAGATTTACCAGGACCCAGAATTCAAAAAGAAAAAGGTCATACATACGACGCTCATGCTGAGGCAGGTTTTACCGAGCACGACAGGGAACTCGTTGCTTTTGGTGTTGCTCAGGGTGTCGACTATTTCGCGGTGTCGTTTGTGGCCGGCCCTGAGGACATTGAGGCGTGTCGAGAAACGATTTCAAAAAATGGAGGCAATCAAAAAATCATTGCCAAGATCGAGAGGAAAATGGCACTAGAATCCCTCGAATCAATAATTTCTGCAGCTGATGCGATCATGATTGCTCGAGGAGACTTGGGTAGTGAAATTCCACTTGAGAAGATTCCATTTGTGCAGGCAAACATTATCACTCGTTGCAATAATGCTCGCAAGCCAGTCATTACTGCGACGCAAATGCTTCTCTCAATGGTTGATAACCCCGTCCCAACCCGGGCAGAGGTAACTGACGTTGCAAATGCGATTCTTCAAGGGTCAGATGCCGTCATGCTTTCCGAAGAAACAGCAATTGGCAAACATCCTGTTGAGGCGGTGATTATGATGGAAAAAATTATCGTAGAAGCAGAAAAGCATTTGTCTGGAAGGGCTCGCCATGTTCACAAACTATAATGTCGAAAATAAAGTCATTACATGCACATGAAATCATTGATTCGCGAGGCAATCCGACGCTTGAGGTGAACTGCGAACTGGAGAGCGGATCTTTGGGTACGGCGTCTGTTCCTTCTGGGGCAAGCACTGGGTCGTTTGAGGCGCACGAGTTGCGAGACAAAGACGCGAACCGTTTTAATGGTCTTGGGGTAACACGTGCGGTAAAAAATGTAGTTGGTGAGATAGCAAAAAAAGTTGTAACCAAAACTCTTACCCAAGAGTCACTCGATGAGTTGTTGGTCGATATCGACGGAACAGCAAACAAGTCACGACTTGGTGCCAACTCAATTCTCGGTGTGTCACTCTCATTCGCAAGGGCTGTCGCTCAAGAAAACAATATTGAGTTATATGAACATCTTGGAAACCTCATCGGTAGTAATAAATTTAAATTACCGGAGCCAATGTTCAATGTGATCAATGGCGGTAAGCACGCTGACAGTGGCCTTGATATACAAGAGTTTATGATTGCTCCGGTCGGCATTGAGTCTTTTGAAAAGAAAATTCAGGCGGCGGCTGAAGTAATCTATGCATTACGAGGTCTTTTTCATAACCGTGGTTTTTCTGTAGCAGTAGGTGATGAAGGGGGATTTGCACCAAGACTTTCTTCAAATGAGGAAGCTCTTGATTTTATTGTTCGTGCGATCAAGGATGCGGGGTATTCGACACATGAAATAAAGATTGCGCTTGATGTGGCAGCAACGAGTTTTTTTGAACACAACGAATATACATTAAAGATTTCCGGCCTTAGAAAGAGCGTTACAACGTCAGAGCTTTTGGATTGGTACAAAAAACTTATTCATCAGTACCCAATTATTTCAATTGAAGATGGATTCTATGAAGAGGATTGGTCTGGTTTTAAACAAATGAATCGTGAAATAGGTAGTAGTGTGCAGATTGTTGGCGATGACCTCACGGTTACTAATACTGAAAGAATTGAAAAAGCGATTCAGGGTGAAGCAATTAATTCTGTGCTAATTAAGCCCAACCAAATCGGGACCCTAACCGAGACAATGCATGCTGTTATGCTAACAACTCAACAGGGCTGGATTCCGTTTGCCTCACATCGTTCTGGAGAAACCACAGACACTTGTATCGCTGATATTGCAGTCGGTTTCTCTTGTGGTTGCATTAAGGCCGGATCACTTACGCGTGGAGAGCGTGTATCAAAATACAATCGCTTGCTAGAAATTGCTAGAAAAATCTAAATCGAGAATATGCTATCTCACCACTTGTATCTATAAAATGGTGGGTGAAAACTTGCATGAATGATTTCACTAAAATCCCTTTTTCTTTGGTAATAGTGCAACAGAATAATATCCAAGTGCTCCGCTAATAACTCCGACGATCAACCCCGCAACAATATCAGAAGGATAATGTACTCCGGCCAAAATTCTTCCTAAGCCGATAACAACCGTTGTGCAAAAGAATGCGATACCCATTTTTCTATTATGAAAAAAGATAACAGTAGAGATTGCAGAAAAAATTGAAGCGTGTGCGGAGGGGAAGGAGTGTGATGATTCAGAAACAATTTCAAACAAATTAAGCTCGACGAATGGTCGTGGACGATGCCAAAATGTTCGGAATCCTTCGACGATAGCATAGCGAGAAATAATAATTGAAACAGCAAGGGAGACAATAATTCCAATTTTTTGCTTGTGCTTTTTGCTGGAGTAGAGAATGTAGATTAGTAATATTCCAAGCAAGATGTACGCTAAATCTTCTGCAAAGAAAAGAATTACAAATTGCGGAAGGTTAAGTTTCTCACCAAGGTCATAGATAGAATGAAAAAGAAATATATCCAATGCGTTCATGGATATATTCTATCGCAAACATTGTCAGATATTCTCCAGAGTCACGTCTTACTTTTTGTACGTGTATTTATTATGAATAAATAATAAAAAACTATGGCAATGGACGAAGAGAAGAATGAAGCCCGTGAAAATGCTGACGAAGCAGAAGCAGAAACTCAAGAAGCCAAGGAAAAAGAAGCTGATGCAAAGCGAGAAGAGGCAGATGAGGCAGAGGAAGACGCCGATGAAGCCGAAGCGGCGGCCGATGACCAAGAATAAATAGTTGGTGCTAGTTCTAAACCCGTGACCCGCTTTGACAGCGGGTTTTTCGGGCGTAAAATATATTTGGAATTGGGGTGGTGGTGATCCACGGACAAGGAGGTGTCCATGCCTCGACGACCTGGTTGGGATGAAGACCCTAGTGGGGTCGATGATCTTTCTGATACCGACAGGTGGCCCGTGCCTGTCGGTGTTGAACCTTCAAGTGAGGAGGATGACGACGAAGACGACGACCGTGATGCTGCGTTGGAGTCAGGCCTCGATGACGACGATGAGGAGGAGTAGAAACTTCTCACGTCACCCGCCCCTGAGGCCCGTCAAAGACGGGCCTCATTCTATTTATGACTTTTAAAGAAAAAATTTACAATATTGCAGCAAAGATTCCAAAAGGGAAAGTGGCCACGTATGGTCAGCTTGCAACAATTGCAGGAAATCCTCAGGCCTCACGAGTGGTCGGGCTTTCTATGAAAACAAATCCAGACATGAATACGGTTCCGTGTCATCGTGTTGTGGCATCGGATGGAAAACTCACTGGTTATGCGTTCGGAAAGGGAATTGTGACTAAAAAAGAAAAACTTTTAGAAGAGGGTGTTGTGTTTAAGGGGGATCGGGTGGATCTAGCCATTTCTAAATGGAATGGAAAATAATTCTTGTGCAATTACCTTGTTACATGTGCACTAGGGCTGTGAAGGGTCATTGGGGCTATCCCACAGGTAGCTTGGGGTCAAAACTTCCTAGTAAAATCGCCCCTTTGGAGTGATATAATACGAGTACATTTAGGAATTAATATTATAAAAATGAACTTGAGAAAAATTAGCGTTTTTAGTTTGATTTTTGTTTTTATGTTTCTGATGACTGGTGTTACATCAGTTCTTCACGCAGAGAGTGGTCCAGGCAAATGTCAGTTTGATGTTAATCTCGAAGTCGGTTCAACGGGCGAATCTGTCCGCTGTCTCCAGAAGTTTTTGAACAGCAACGGATTCAAGATTGCTGATTCTGGGGTTGGTTCACCTGGAAATGAGACCGATCTATTTGGCGATTTAACCAAAGAAGCGGTAAAGCGCTGGCAGGCATCAAATGGTATTACCTCAACAGGTACATTTGGCCCTCTGTCTCAAGCTCAATATTTGAAAGCTTATGCCGCACTCCTTAGCTCTCAAGTTGCATCTCTCTCATCTAGCTCAAACACTACTGCTCCGGTAGTTACAACCCCTGCGGCTCCGCAGAGTAATGCAGAAGAAACGAAGGCTCGAAAGCTTCTCAAACAAGCGCACGATTTGATTCAGGATACTGAAGACGATATCGATGACGCTGAAGATGATGGGCAGGATGTGTCTGGCGATCGTGATGATCTCGAGGATGCTGAAGACGATCTTTTTGATGGACTTCTCGCTTTCCTCGATAAGGACTACTCAGAAGCGATCGATGCTGCTGAGGATGTGATTGATACGCTCGGTGACATTAGTGATGATCTTAATGGCGATGACAGTGATGCTGAAGATGCAATTGAAGATGCTCGAAAGGCAATTAAAGATGCTGAAGAAGAAATCGATGATGCAGATGATGACGGCGAGCATGTAGACGAAGCCCGAGACCTTCTCGAAGATGCTGAGGATAAGCTCGAAGACGCAGAAGATGCATTTGATGATCGAGATTATGATGAAGCAGAAGATCTTGCAAACGAAGCTGAAGATCTTGCCGACGATGCAGTAGATGCTATTGGCGACTAACTAAATTTCTGTTACTGTCGCTCTGACATGAATACAAACCCTCAGATCTTGGCGACCAAGCCCACTAAGGACTACGAACTTCTCGATTCAGGAGATGGAGAAAAACTTGAGCGATTCGGTGCTTTTGTTTTGCGCCGACCCGACCCGCAGGCGCTCTGGCAGAAAAGTCTATCTGTAGAAAGATGGGATGGAGCTGACGCACAATTTGTCACTTCTGGTAGAACGGGAAATTGGAAGAAGAACAAGGAGCTCCCAGAATCTTGGGAAATAGAAATTGCTGGTGCTAAGTTTGTTATTTCACTTTCTGCGTTTAAACACACTGGAATTTTTCCTGAACAATCAGAAAACTGGAATTGGATCCAAGAGACAATCAAAAAAGCTGATAGGAAGGTTTCTGTGCTCAATCTCTTTGGTTATACCGGCGGAGCAACACTTGCCGCCGCAAAAGCCGGCGCTGACGTGTGTCATGTTGATGGTTCAAAGGTTTCAGTTGCAAAGGCTAGTGATAATGCAAAAGCGTCTGGTCTCGGTGAAAAACCAATTCGTTGGATTATTGATGACGCCCTTTCGTTTGTAAAAAGAGAAGTACGCAGAGGAAACAAGTATGATGCGATCATTATGGATCCGCCGTCATACGGTCATGGTGCACAAGGTGAGGTGTGGAAGATCGAAGAGGGTCTTCGTGAACTTCTTGCTGGGTGTCAGAAACTTCTCTCGGATACTCCGGTCTTTGTTTTGATCAACGGATACGCAGCGGGTTACTCCGCAATTGCATATAAAAATAACCTCCTTGATCTTATTGGTAACAAGGCAGCCGAAATAGAATTCGGAGAACTGGCTCTCGAGACAGAGGGGGGAAGACAGTTACCAGCGGGTATTTATGCTCGAGCGCGTTTGCTATAGTAAAACTATGAAAATTGAGAAAATTCTTTTGTTTACGTTGCTTGTGGCGTTGATCTTTATCGCAACGATAGTTTTGTTCTTTTTCAAAACATTTACTCCAACTCCAATAGATAGAAATCTGCCCCAAACAACACAACCAAAGCCCACTGCTACTTCCACAAAGCCGACAACAACTCCAACCCAGACTCAAACCGACAGTCACTCAGCAATCAATGATTGTATTGAACTTAAAGCGAGCGAAGCAAATGGTAAACAATACGAACGCGGATCGCTTCTCGTAACGTTTCTTCCAGGGGTGGACTACAATACAGCGGTTGAAAGTATTGAACTTTTGAATCTCAAAGCAGACACAAGTAGTGAGGCAAGAAATAATTTTACTCAGTATCGGTGGTTGCCAGTTTCTGTTCCATTCGGAACCGAATTTCAGTGGCAGTGTGTACTCGATTCAAGCGAAGGAATTCGAAAGGCAAATCTCAATTTCACATTTAACCTTAGACAGTAGGGCAAAATGGTTTTGTAATAAAGATCAAAAGTACGCGTCTTGTACCGTGTATACTTAGTAAATATTTAGTAGCAAATAATACACATATGTTTAACACAGTAGATGGTCAGAGACTTATCAAGTACAGCGTAATTGCGGTTATTGTACTCATTGCCTTTTTGGCGGTGCAGGTACTTTACACATTGCGACTCACCTCAAACGTAGGTGAAAATCAGCCCGCAATGCGAACAATTACCGTTAACGGTCTTGGTGAAGTTTTTGCAAAGCCAGACATTGCAACCTTTACTTTTGGTGCAACAGAAAAGGCAAAGGATGTTGGTTCAGCTCAAAAGATTGTTACAGACAAGGTTAACAAGGGTATCGAACTAGTAAAAGCAGCAGGTGTTGAAGAAAAAGACATCAAGACAGTTAGTTACAACATCTATCCTCACTACCAGTACACTCAGTCAGTTTGTACAGCAGGTTACTGTACACCTGGAAAGGAAACAATCGATGGATACGAAGTGACTCAAACGATTCAAGTAAAAGTTCGCGATACCTCAAAGGCAGGAACTATTTTGGGTCAACTGGGTTCAGTTCAGCTTAATAACATCAGTGGTCTTTCATTCACGATTGATGATCACGAAGCAGTACGAGCAGAAGCAAAAGAAAAAGCTATTGCTGATGCAAGACAGAAAGCAGAAAGACTTGCGGGAGAACTCGGTATTCGACTCGGTGGTGTTGTAAATTATTATGACAATTCTGATTATTACCCACTTCCATACGCTGGCGGTTATGCAAAGGAGCTCAGTGTTTCAGCTCAAGATGGTGCATCGGTACCATCATTGCCAGCAGGCGAAAACCAGATTGTTTCTAACGTATCAATTACGTACGCAATCAAGTAATCGACTTTCAAAAGTGCTCAACAAAAACCCCACATGGGGTTTTTGTTTTGTGTTGACAATAAGTAGAAAGGAGGTAGTATTATGTCATCGCCCACGGGGCGGTTTTTGTTAAGACGAGAGAACGGCATCGCGCCAAAGCTCGCTTTTGCATGATTCGTGACCAAGTCTGAACAAAAAGTACTCTTTTTATTAAAACCAAAAACTCATGAAATTCTTCGAATATCTCAAGGAAACCCGAGGTGAACTCAAACATGTAAGCTGGCCAACCCGAAGCCAGGCGGTTGCTTTTACTTTGGTTGTGATCGGTATTTCCATTCTTGTTGCGATCTTTTTGGGTGTGTTTGATTACATCTTCACTCAATTGATTTCAAAGTTTTTAATTTAAATTAATTAGCTCGGCCTATGTCAAAACAAAAAATTCAAGAGGGTCGTAATTGGTATGCGATCCATACATATGCAGGATACGAAAACGCAGTGATGCGTAATCTTAAACAACGTATCGAATCTCTTGGCATGGAAGACAAGATCTTTAACGTCATCGTTCCTACTGAAAAAAAGATCAAGGTAAAAGCAGGTAAGCGAGTCATGGAAGAAGAGAAAATCTACCCCGGTTACATTCTTGTAGATATG
This sequence comes from Candidatus Nanoarchaeia archaeon, assembly GCA_035299525.1. Taxonomy (GTDB): domain Bacteria; phylum Patescibacteriota; class Minisyncoccia; order Phycocordibacterales; family DATGWK01; genus JAHFLV01. The sequence continues at coordinate 23,372 of DATGWK010000081.1, read as the reverse complement.
ACAGTTACAGATGATTCTTGGTACGTGGTTCGAAACACCCCTCGTGTAACAGGCTTTGTTGGATCTGGAGTATATCCAGTACCACTTAGCAAAGCTGAAGTTGATTCACTTTTTGCTCGAATGAATACTGATGGAGCAAAACACGCAATCGACCTCTCTCTCGGAGATGCGGTTAAGATTGCCGATGGTCCATTCAAGGATCTCGAGGGTAAGGTAAGCGAAGTCGACTCAGAACGAGGCAAAATTAAGGTACTTGTGGCTATGTTCGGCCGCGAAACCCCAGTAGAGCTCGATTTCTTGCAAGTAAAGCGAATTTAAGCTATATTTTCCCTCTAAACATTTATGGCAAAAAAGGTTACAAAACAGCTCAAAATGATCATCGCCGGCGGTAAGGCCGTTCCTGGTCAACAGCTCGGCCCAACGCTTGGTGCTGCTGGTATTAACATCGGTGAATTCGTAAAGCGCTTTAATGCTGAAACAGGCGACCGAGTAGGTGAAATGGTCCCTACAATTGTTAACGTATACGAAGACCGAACATACAAAATGGTCTACAAGACCGAACCTGCAAGCCAAATGATCCTCAAGGTCTTGAAGCAAGAAAAAGGTTCAGGTACTCCTAATACAAAGAAGATCGGTAAGATCACCAAGGCTCAAGTTCAGGCAATTGCAGAAAAGAAACTTGTGGACTTGAATGCTCACGATGTCGCAGGTGCCATGAAGATTGTTGAGGGTACTGCACGATCAATGGGAGTTGAAGTAAAAGGATAATCTAATACACAAAACAAAAAACTCGCTCTCTGGCGAGTTTTTTGTTACTCTTGTACTCAATACACCGATGAAAATTTCTTCCGCACCGAACCACCGAGGAGCACTGCCATACCAAACCATTCTCCGAATGACTCAGGCCGGTTTCATTACTGGTTCAAAAGAAGGAAATGTAAAACCATCATCACTTGATCTCTCTGTTTCAAACGAAATTTATAAAGTAGAAGGCATTTTCCAGCCACGAGTTGGTGAAAGTGTTCGTGAGGTTTTGAAGAAAATTAAGAAAGAAAAGCACTCAATCGATAAACCCCTTGTCTGTGAACAGATGTACATTGCACGGCTCACCGAAAAGTTGGAGCTACCTGAGTCTGTGTACGCTTTCTGTAATCCAAAATCTACAAGCGGTCGTGTCGACATGCATGTTCGACTTATCGCAGATGGAGTTGCTCGTTACGACGCTCTAACTCCTGGATACAAGGGTGAGCTTTGGATCTCTGTTGTTCCAAAGACATTTTCTTTGAAGCTCTTCGAAGGAATTAGCCTTAACCAGCTCCGATTCTTTAACGCAGATACTCGATTGTCTGAACTCGATACCGAAATTGCGCTTAAGCAACACAAACTCATCTGGAGTATTAAGGGGAATACGCCTCATACATATGATGAACTAAAGATCAAAGACGGTGATGGTTCAATCATTCTCACGCTCGACCTTGAAGGAAAGGTTTTGGGGTATGAGGGAATTCTTTCAAAAGAAGTACTCGACCTTTCGAAAATCAAACACTACGATTCTAAAAAATTCTTTAAGCCTGTGAAAATGAAAGGGGATTATCTATATCTCAAGAAGGGTTCGTTTTATATTCTTTCAACAAATGAAGCGGTTCGTGTGCCGCCAGAGCTCGCTTGTGAAATGGTTTCTATGGATGAACGTAGCGGAGAATTCCGTTCGCATTACGCAGGTTTCATTGACCCGGGATGGGGATGGGGAGCGAAGGGTGAAGGAAGGGGCCGAGCACTAACCCTCGAGGTTCGACCATTCGAAGATCTTATTGTTCGCCACGGTCAGCCGATTGCCAAAATAAAGTTTGAGCGAATGAGTGAACTTCCAGAGACTACGTATGATGGAATGCAGTCTAACTATTCAGTCCAAGTTGGTCCGAAGTTAGCGAAGCACTTTAAATAAAAACGGCACCCGCGGGTGCTGTTTTTATTATTTCTGCACAATGTCGTGCTCACCACGTTTTATATCAAATCGATCGGGATCGCTATCGAGATGGATTACGAGTCCTTCTTTTTTAAATTCTTTTGCGAGAGTATTGGCTATTTGTTGAGCTCGTTTGCGTAGTGTGAAGTGAACGAATCGTGTAGCACGAAGTTCGGCAAGATATACAAGGGCATTAAGGGGGCCGGTTATCTTGTTTGGAAGTTTGTATCCCATTGGAATGTAGTACTGAGCTTCTTCCTTGCTTGCCTTAAGTGCAGTGATTTTCTTCTTTTGCTCAGCAATAAACTTCTTAGCTTCTGCTCGGAAATCTGCAGGTAGTTCGTTCAAATACCATTCTTCAAAGCCATGCTTCATAGTGATAAGCGGCATTCGCTGATTTACAGCTCGGTGTCGGTGAACATCGCGGAATGAACCGAAGTCGAGTAAGAACTCAAACTGAAGTGAGCCACATTCAGCAATTTCCTTTGGGATTTCTGTTTTTGGTTTTCTAGCGCTAAGATTTTTCTTAAAGACGGCGAGACTTTTTCTATCAATATTGTTTTTTGATAATTTAAAATCTACCGGTGATTTCGCGGTGTAGTAATACATTTTCTCCATCCATTTTTTGTTGAAGGTTTCGGTTGTTTCGAATCGTGGATGACCGAATGAGCTCGGGTATGCTTTTTTCAATGCTGTTTCGATTGTGTCTGCAAGTTCACGAACTTCGGCTAGCGGGTGGTGACGGAGTTTCATGAGATGGTCAGCAGCCTGACGGAAATTGGTATGCCATGCGAAGTTGGTTGAAGCACCAGAAGGTAAGAAGCCTCGCATAATATCGAATGCCCGGGCATTAATTGCTTTTGTATAAATCTTTTCGTTCTCGTTCTCACCCCGAGGGAAGCGCTTTTGCAGATCGGCTTGAAGAACGCCGAGACCTTTCAAGTAGAATGCGCGCCATGACTCAAGAATGTCTTTTGTTAATTTTGATTTCTTTTTGTCCTTGTCACCAACTGGATCGATGAAATTTTGTTTTGCGAAGTCGATGTAGCGAGTTGATGCTTCTTGACCAGAGTAGAGAGGTGAGTCTTGAACTGCTTTTGCAGCAAGCATAGAAACCCCCTCAATAAAAATTGTGCAGGTTCCACAGTCACCGATAGATTTGTGACCATAGCCAACATAGAAGTTTGCCATGAAGTTGTCTGAGCCTTTTGCTTCAAGGACTTTCAAATGGCTCTTGATACCCCCAATAGAACGTGAGTGGAGTGCCTGGAGCATCGCTTCTGACTCAGCGCTGATGACAGATCCAGTATTTAAAATGAGCACAAAACCTCCTTTTGGTAGCGGAATCTCTGTGTGAACGATTGACTCGAGTGTACTCATGTGTGGGTTTTAGGATTTTTGTTTGTAAATGGGTCTCGGATATTTTACTATATTCAAGAAGAAAAATTTCCCACCATGAAAGATAAACAGATTGAGAAACTAATTCAGGCCGAAAAGAAACGACAAAAGGGAGTTATCAATCTTATCGCCTCTGAAAACTATGTTTCTGACGATGTTTTGAAGGCTCTTGGTTCGGAACTCACTAATAAGTACTCAGAAGGTTATCCACGGAAGCGTTACTACGGTGGTCAGACCAATACTGACACGATTGAAGAGATTGCAATTGATCGTGCGCTTAAACTATTTAAACTCAATGCAAAGAACTGGCATGTAAACGTTCAGCCGCTTTCTGGTTCACCTGCAAACTTGGCGGTGTACGTTGGTCTCGTGTCTCCACACGGAAAGGTGATGGGTATGAGTCTTGATCACGGTGGTCATTTAACTCATGGTCACAAAGTTTCTGCGACAGGAAAACTTTGGAATCAAATTCCGTTTGGTGTTGATCCAAACACTGAGATGCTTGATTACGAAGCAATTAAAAAGATTGCAATGGAGCATAAACCAAACATGATCATTGCTGGTTTCACTGCATACCCACGATCAATCGATTTCAAAAAGTTTCGAGAAATCGCCGATGCCTGTGGCGCACTTCTTATGGTGGACATGGCTCACACGGCAGGGCTTGTTGCGGCTGGTGCATACCCAAGTCCATTTCCATACGCTGATATCGTAACAACAACTGTTCACAAAACCCTTCGTGGTCCTCGAAGCGGAATTATTTTTGCAAAGAAAGATGAACGAGAACTCGATAAGAAAATTGATCGAGCGATTTTCCCAGGATTACAGGGTGGTCCGCATATGAACCAAATTGCTGCTGTTGCCATTGCTCTCAAAGAGGCTTCAACTCCTGCGTTCAAGAAGTACGGTGCTCAAATTGTAAAGAATGCAAAAGCGCTTTCTGATGAACTCAAGAAGCTTGGTTGGAAAATTATTTCTGGTGGAACTGATACACATCTCATCCTCGTAGATACATGGATGAAGGGGAAGGGTGTGTCTGGAAAAGATGCGAGCGATAAACTCGAAAAAGCGGGAATTATCGTAAACAAAAATACCATTCCAAATGAAACCCGATCTCCAATGGATCCGTCTGGAATCCGACTTGGTACTGCGGCAGAAACCACTCGAGGAAAGAAAGAGAAGGATATGGTGAAAATTGCGAGAAAGATTGATGAGGTGTTAAGGAAAAAATAAAAATATAATTATGAAAAAAGGGAAATTAATTGTTATTGACGGTATCGATGGATCTGGAAAGGCGACACAAGTAAAGCTGCTTGCTGCTCGACTCAAGAAGGCGGGTGTAAAAATAAAGACAATTGATTTTCCTCGGTACGATACTAACCTTTTCGGTAAACTGATTGGTGAATGTTTGAGTGGAAAGCACGGTGATTTCATCGGTGTTAATTCTCGGATCGCTTCAGTGCTGTATGCTGGTGACCGTTTTGAATCAAGTAAACATATTAAGAAATGGCTCGATGAAGGCTATGTTGTACTCGCGGACCGATACGTCAGTGCAAACCAAATCCATCAAGGAGGTAAGATTGAAGATCCAAAGGAGCGAAAAGAATTTCTTGATTGGCTTGATGTAATGGAGCACAAAGTCTTTGGTATCCCGCGACCGGATTTGGTTTTATATCTCGATGTCCCCTTTGAAGTAAGCAAAGATTGGCTAAAACAGAAGGTTGCCCAACGAAAGAAAACCTATTTGAAAGACGGCAGGAAAGATGTGGCTGAAGACAATTTGGCACATCTCGAGCACTCTCGAAATGGTGCGCTCTACATGGCAAAAAACTACAAAAATTGGGCAAAAATTAACTGTTGTGATGGTATGGTTTGCATGCTTCCTGAGGCGGTTCATGAGGAGGTCTACAAAACAGTGAAGAGTAAGTTGAAGGTGGGATAAATTTCTATTTTCTGTACAATGAGGGCATGTCACTGACTCTCAAAATCGTCCGAATGGATAAGAGCTTGCCGCTACCAAAATACGCACTTCAGGGCGATGCGGCATTTGATTTACTAGCGAGTGAGGCTGTTACATTCAAACCTGGGGAGCGTGTGCAGGTAAAAACTGGTCTCAAGATGGAAATCCCTGAGGGATACGTCGGTTTCATTTGGGATAAGAGTGGTTTGTCACACAAGGGTGGTCTCAAAACCCTTGGTGGGGTAATTGACTCTTCGTACCGAGGTGAAGTCATGGTTGGAATGATTAATCTTTCAGATGCGCCGTATACTTTTGAGAGAGGAAATAAAGTCGCACAGATGTGTATTCAGAAAAAGGAAGACGTTACAATTGTAGAAGCAGAGGAATTGTCAGAGACAGCACGAGGTGAGGGAGGCTTTGGGAGTACAGGAAAATAATATGGTAGATATTCGCGACATTGTAATAGGTGAACTAGAAAAACTTTCGATCAAAGCAACGAAGGCTGATTTGAATCCGCCAAAAGATATCAAAAATGGCGATCTTTCTTTCTTCGTAAAAGATAAGGGGTTTGATATTGCGAATCTCAAACTCGAAACAGTAAGTCATCCATATATTGAGAAAGCTGTTCTTGTTGGGCGATTTATTAATTTCTTTTATTCACCAAAGTATTTCCAGGACGTAATTAAAGAAATTAACGAAGATCCAAACAGCTTTGGTAAAAATACAATTCTTGATGGCGAGAAGGTGATTATCGAATTCACTGACCCAAATCCGTTTAAACCGTTTCATATCGGTCATTTGATGAGCAATTCAATTGGTGAGGCTATTTCTCGAATTGCGACATGGAGTGGTGCAGAAGTAACTCGAGCGAACTATCAGGGTGATGTTGGTCCGCATGTTGCGAAAGCAATTTGGGGCATGATGAGATTGGGAATGACCCTTCCAGAAGTTACGGAAAAGTATTGGAACAAGAGAAGAATTTTGGATTTTTTTGGTCTTGCTTCTTGGTTTGGGGCAAAAGTTTATGAAGAGGGTAAGTTAATGAAGCATTTTAGAGAAAGAGAAGCTATTTTAAAAATTGGTGAAGCTTATGTGCTAGGGTCTTCATCTTATGAAGAAGGTTCGAGGCAAGAAATTGATGAAATTAATAAAAAGATTTATCAGAAATCTGATCCAGAAATTAACGCACTCTATGATTGGGGTAGAAAGGTAAGTCTTGCTCACTTTGAAGAAATCTACGCAAAGCTTGGAACCAATTTTGATAAATACTTTTTTGAAAGCGAATCAGCTCCACTCGGTATGTTTGTTGCAGAAGAACTTTTAGAAAAAGGAATTTTGGTGAAAAGTGACGGGGCTGTTGTATTTAAGGGTGAAGAATACGGTCTCCATACTCGTGTATTCATCAATTCTCAAGGTCTTCCGACATACGAGACAAAAGAACTTGGACTCGCGAAGATGAAGTTTGATCAGGTTGATTATGATAAATCGATTGTTATTACTGCGAGCGAGCAAACAGATTTCTACAAGGTATTTTTGAAAGTTCTTGAATTCGCAAATCCAACAGTTGCAAACAAGACACGACATATTAGTCACGGCATGATGCGTTTCGCAGAAGGTAAGATGTCATCTCGAAAGGGAAATGTGATCACTGGTGAATCGCTGATTGCAGATGTTGAAAAACTCGTTGAAGAAAAGATGAAAGATCGAGACCTTGCCGCTGCTCAGAAAAGGGAAATCATGACTGATGTTGCGGTTGGTGCGATTAAGTATTCGATTCTCAAGCAGTCTCCGGGAAAAGATATTATTTTTGATTTTAATAAATCACTTTCATTCGAAGGAGATTCTGGTCCATACATTCAATACGCTCATGCGCGTATTAATTCTGTCTTAAGAAAGGCCAAAGAGCAGGGAATTAAACCATGTCTTGAGCATGTAGAAAACCCGGGTGAACTCGAACACATTCTTGTTCGCTTCCCAGAGGTGGTTGAACGAGCCCAGCTTGAACTCGCACCACAGCTCATTGTGACGTATCTCATTACATTGGCATCAACGTTTAATGCATACTATGCAAACAATGTCATTATCGATAAGGCTAACAAAAGTTCTTCGTATCGCTTAGCTCTTGCTGAAGCGGTAAAAAATACACTTGCTGTTGGGCTCTCACTTATCGGAATCCGAGCCCCCGAAGAGATGTAACAAAAACAATATGCAAAAAATCGCCACCAACTGCTATCTCATCAACTCAAACGGTCACATACTCCTGGCGATGAAGAAGCGAGGATTCGGCGTCGGTAAGTGGAATGGTTCTGGTGGAAAGGTTCAGTCTGGAGAAACTCCCGAGATTACTGCGGTTCGTGAGGTAAAAGAAGAGATCGGTGTTGGTGTTGATCCAAGAGATTTGGTGAAAATTGGAGAGGTCTCATATCGAAATCCAGATCCAAGCTGGGGTATGTATGTCCATATTTACATTGTAAGGAATTGGAGTGGTGAACCGATCGAAACGGAGGAAATGAAACCACAGTGGTTTGATCCTAACGAGGTACTTGAGCTTCCTGCATGGTCAGATTTTAAATATTTGTTTCCAAAAATAATCAGTCAAGAGAAATTTAAAGCAGAATTTGTCTATACATCTGATGGCAACACCGTTACCTCGTATGTCATAAATGATGCCTTGTCATTTTAGACGAATCTTGACTGCAATTACTATCGGCGTATAGTTTTAGTGTGACGTTCCTTCCGGTACAAAAAGGAGGGTGATCTATATTCACGTATGACTAACCGCAGATGTGTCGACTGACCGGCGGCACAATCTGCAACCCTTCGGCCCCCGCTATGCCATGGCGCCTAGCGGGGGCCTTTTCTTTTGCTCAAAAGAGTAAAAAAGGCTAGTATTTCACCAATATGGCTGATATCCATAAAGAAAATAAAAACAAACATACCTCCGCTGAAGCTACGGCGAGGCAGGGAAAGTCCGCGACCGCACAGGCTGAAGAGAAAGTACTGAAATTCTGGCGTGACAATAATATATTTGAAAAAAGTCTCAAGAAAGAGTCTCCTGCTGGGAATTACGTTTTCTACGACGGTCCACCATTTGCGACAGGCTTGCCGCACTATGGTCATATTTTAATCAGTACGATCAAAGATGCCGTACCACGTTATCAAACGATGCGTGGACATCATGTTGAACGACGTTGGGGTTGGGACTGTCACGGCTTACCAATCGAAAACATCGTTGAAAAAGATCTCAAGGTAAACGGAAAGAAAGAGATCGAAGCAATTGGTGTCGATACATTTAACGAATACGCACGAAGCAAGGTGCTGCAGTATGCTCATGAGTGGAAACACACCATCGAACGAATTGGCCGTTGGGTAGATTATGACGGTGCGTATATGACCATGGATAACACCTTCATTGAGTCCGTATGGTGGGCGATGAAGGAAATGTGGGATAAGAAACTTATTTACGAAGGAACAAAGGTTCTTTTGTATTGTCCGCGCTGCGAAACTCCGATCTCAAATGCTGAAGTCGCGATGGATAATTCATACAAAGATATTTCTGACATTTCTGTGTATGTAAAACTCGCTATCGAAAATGAGCCGAATCATTACCTAATCGTTTGGACAACAACTCCTTGGACGCTTCCTGGTAACACCGGCGTTGCAGTGAATGAAGAACTCGATTACGTTATTGCAAAGGTAAAAGACGAGTATTTTATTGTTGGAAAAAATAAAACATCTCTGTTTAAAGAAGAATTTGAAATCGTAGAGGAAATCAAAGGTAAGGATTTGGTAGGGAAGAAATACAAACCACCGTTTGATTATTTCTTGAACAAAAACTTAACTGGGCCCCACTTCGTTTCTAACGAAGCTTCGCGGGGCTGGGAAAATGCTTGGAAGGTCTACGCTGCTCCGTATGTAACTGCAGATACTGGTTCGGGTATCGTGCACCTCGCTCCGGCATATGGGGAAGAGGACATGGATCTCGCAAAGAAGAATGAGATTCCGTTTGTTCGACACGTTGGCCAAGACGGAAAGTTTATTGCTGATGTTACTGATTTTGCTGGTCTCAAGGCAAAGCCAAAAGAAGATCATCAATCGTCTGACGTGCTGATCGTAAAAAATCTTGCTGCCCGCGGACTCCTTTTTGGTAAAGAAAAAATCGTTCATTCATATCCGCACTGTCATCGCTGCGAAACTCCGCTTTTGTATTTCGCATTGCCATCGTGGTTTATCAAGATTCAGGCGGTAAAGAAAGAAATTCTCAAACTCAACGAAGACATCAACTGGATTCCTGAGCATTTGAAACATGGTCGTTTTGGTAACAGCGTTGAAGCTGCGCCAGACTGGAACATTTCTCGTAATCGATACTGGGCATCACCGTTGCCATTTTGGCGCTGTGAAAAATGTGAGAAGACGGAATGTTTCGGTTCACTCAAAGAAATCACAGATCGAGTTCCTGCAGTCAACAAGTATGTCGTAATGCGACATGGTGAATCTCAGCACAATCTTAACGACACCGTAAGTTGCAAACCAGATCCAAAGAACACACTTACTGAAGTGGGTAAGGCTCAGGTTCTTGCATCCGCCCATAAACTCAAGAAAGAGAAGATCGACATTATTTATTCATCTGATCTTGAACGTGCAAAAGAAACTGCACAACTCGTGGCGAGGGAAATAGGTGTTTCGTCAGAAAACATTTTTACATCAACAGAAATCACAGAACTTAACGCTGGAATTTTTAATGGTAGAACGTGGACAGAATACCGCGCGTCTTTTGACTCACCCGAGTCGCGCTTTGATACTGCGTCAGAAGGTGGGGAAACGCTCATGGATGTGCATCGACGGTCAATGAAGTTCCTGTATGGCCTAGAAAGGAAGCATTACGGAAAGAAAATCTTGATCGTGACTCACGGTGACGTTGCGTTCTTCCTGGAAGCGGGTTCAAGGGGTATCAATAGAAAGGATCTCATTAGGGAATTTATTTCAAAAACGAAGCTGACTACTGGAGAGTGGCGAGACCTTGCATTCACTCCAATTCCTCATGACAAAGATTATGAGCTTGATTTTCATCGACCATATATCGATGAAATTACGTATGTTTGCAAATGTGGTGGTCATGTTAAGCGTGTAAGTGAGGTTATCGACGGTTGGTTTGAATCTGGTGCAATGCCATTTGCACAGAATCATTACCCGTTTGAGAACAAGAAGAAATTCGAGGCGAATTATCCAGCAGATTTTGTTTCTGAATATATCGCTCAGACTCGAACATGGTTTTACTACATGCATGCGGTTTCAGTCATGCTCTTCGGTAAGGTACCGTTCAAGAACGTCTTAACCACAGGTACCGTGCTCGCTGAAGATGGGGCGAAGATGTCAAAGTCAAAGGGTAACTTCCCAGACCCTGCACTCATTTTCGATAAATTTGGAGTCGATGCACTTCGTTTTTACCTCATGTCTTCACCGCTTTTAAAATCAGAAGATCTTAATTTTTCAGAGAAGGGGGTTGATGAAGTTCACAAGAAAATTATCTTGCGATTGAAGAACGTTGTTTCTTTCTACGAAACCTACAAGAAAGAGGAGGGAGAAGTAGCAACAGTCGAATCAAAAAATATTCTTGATCGATGGATCATTGAGCGGCTCAATGTGGTGATTGCGGAAGTAACAACTTCAATGGAGGCGTACGAACTCAACAAGGCTCTCAACTCAATTGATGGGTTTATTGAAGATGTTTCTGTTTGGTATCTTCGACGATCTCGAGAACGACTCAAGAGTGAAGATGAAACAGAACGAAAGGAAGCGCTTTCAACATTCCGAATGATTCTTCTTGAAACTTCAAAACTTATGGCACCGTTTACACCGTTCGTTGCAGAGGAGGTATACAAGACCGTTGGTGGTAAAAAGGAAAGTGTGCATCTCGATGAATGGCCGGTAACACTTGTAACGTCAGTTGATAATGTGATGCTTCTCTCTGATATGGTAGAAACACGACGAGTGGTAAGTCTCGCACTTGAGGCCCGAGCAAAAGCGGGAATTAAGGTTCGTCAGCCACTTTCTAAACTTTTTGTAAAATCTTCATCACTACAGAATAAAAAAGAATGTATCGAACTTATCCTCGATGAAGTTAACGTAAAAGAGGTTTTGTTTGATTCAGAAATTGTTGGGGAAGTTGTACTCGACACCGATATTACTGACGCTCTTAGAGAAGAGGGTAACTTCCGAGAACTTTCACGATTTATTCAGGACATGCGAAAGAAAACCGCCCTTAAACCTGGTGAATTGGCAACGCTTACACTTTCTACCAATAGCGATGGCGAATCATTCGTAAGGAAATATGAAGACCAGCTCAAGAAAGTCGCACATATCTCACGTGTTTCATTTGGTGAGGCAGAAGGTCCACACTCCGCTTCTGGCGAAGCTTTGCGGGACTGGGAAGAAGTAAAAGTTGAGAGTCTTACATTCAAGGTTGCATTAAACTAATGAAGAGGGTCATTCTTATTGGCGGCGCTCCAACAACTGGAAAATCAACGATAGCAAAACTTCTTTCTAAGAAGTTGGGCGTGCCGTGCATCTCAACTGATGATGTTCGAGAGCAAATGAGAGAGAAAACAGATTCAGAAAAAAATCCTGCATTATTCAAGGCGGTTCAGTATTCTGCAGAAGAATTTCTTAATAAATTTTCACCACAGGAGATTGTAGACATTGAAAGAGAGGAAGGGGAGGTTGTGTGGACTGAAATAAAAAAGATAGTAGATCGGTCTGAAGAAGGGGGCGAATCTATTGTTGTTGAGGGCGTGGCCGTTTTACCTCATTTGGTTGCTCGAGATTTTCCTGCTGTTGAATATGTTCGCCCTATCTTTCTTGTGGATCACGACGTAGACCGAATAAGAAAGGTGATTTTTTCTCGAGGGCTCTGGGATGATGCGCATACCTATTCAGATGATGTAAAAGAAAAAGAGGTTAAATGGGCCGCACTGTTTAACTCGTGGTTAGAATCTGAAGCAAAGAAATTTGGATTCCAAACTGTTGAGGTTACAAAGTCAGAAAATGATGGAGAAAGAGTTCTGAAGATTCTTAACTTGTAATGTCTCATCACGTCTACAACACAACAGGTCTCATCCTCGACAAGATTGCTGCGGGTGAGACGAGTGATTTTGTCTATGTATTCACCCGAGATCTTGGGCTTGTCGGGGCGCATGCCCAGGGTACTCGAAGTATGAAGTCGAAAATTAGATATGCAATCGATGCACCAGCCCGGTCGACGGTCTCTCTTGTTCGAGGAAAGAATAAGTGGCGACTCATTAGCGCTGTTCCAGAAAAAAGCTACTTCGCAACATTCCGAAATGATCCCGAGAAGCAGAAACTCTGTGCGCAAACGCTGTATCTCATCAAAAAGCTTCTTGCTGGCGAAGATCCAAATCAGGAATTGTTTCAGATTGTAAATGATGGTTTAGATTTTCTTGATACTGGTATTTCAACTGATATTCCAGATCAAATCAGAAACTTCGAAGCGATTTTAATTCTTAGAATTTTACATATTCTTGGGTATATTCCAGAAACGGAGACATTAAAGCCGTTCTATATGAGTATCGATTGGGATGTGGAGCTAGTTATGAGCCTTGCTCCAGTTCGTAAGGAGGCAGTACGGGTCATAAATGATTCACTTCAGGCCACTGGGCTTTAGTACTGGATCCAACGGGAATCGAACCCGTGTTGCCTAGCTGACGAGGATAGACACCTAGGCCACTAGTGGACCCACGACAAGATTGGTCAAATCCTGTCACGTTAAGAGAATATAAGAGATCGACTCAAAAATTTCTAAAGAATGTATAAAGAAAGCAACCCAACCTGGGTTGCTTTCTTGGCGTCTATCCTCGTCAATGCGTATATTATAAATTAAAAATGGTTTTTATCAATATTTCTCGCATGGTATACTTTTTTAAATGAACAGTCCCAATGGTGGGGAAAAGAATGAGCGAATTGATAACCTAGAACGCGATCTCTACTCTCGCGACGCACCCCCAATTACCGAAAAAAAGCGACCTGAACTTACGCCGCACGAGAAGGGAAATAGCTATGGTTGGACAGATGAGCTTACACCGTTTGTGGAAACGCCAGAACAAATGACTCGAAAGAATTCTTTTGTAAATAATTTCTTTATTGCTGCTGTTATTTTCTTTTTGGCGGCAACAGCTATTGCTGCATATGTAATTCTTGGTGGCTTTAATATTATTTCAACAAAGAATGTCGACATTACAGTTCAGGGTCTTGTTGCGGTAGCCGCAGGAGAAGAACTGTCACTCGATGTTGTTGTTAAGAACAGCAATAGTTCAAATCTCGATGCGGCAACTCTTTATATTGAATATCCTGAAGGAACCCGTGATGCAAATGATTTAACAAAAGACATATCGAGACAGCAAATAGACCTTGGCCAGATCAAGTCTGGCGGCTCAGCAACCCAAACGATTAAAGCTGTTTTCTTTGGTGAAAAAGACAGCGTAAAGGAAATTAAGACCCGAGTCGATTATAAGCCGTTTGGTTCGGACGCCTTTTTCTCAAAGGAAAAGACGTTTGACATCACTATCAAATCCGCACCACTTCTTATGGCCGTTAATCTGCCACAAGAGGTGAACTCTGGCCAAGAAATCACAATTTCCATCGATGTTGCATCAAATGCAACCGCTCTTATTCGTGATCTTGCTGTCCAGGCAGAGTATCCATTCGGTTTTACTTTTTTGAGTGCAACGCCCGCTGCATCGGTTGAGAAGAATGTGTGGAAGATCGGTGATCTTAATGCTAACGAAAAGCGAACGATTCAAATCAAAGGACGTATGGACGGTCAAAATGAAGAAGAAAGAACATTCCGATTTATCGCCGGAACCATTAATCCTGCCGACGAAAGAAAGATTGCGATTGGATATATTACAAGTCAGCAAACGCTCGCAATCAAGAAACCGTTTATCGGCCTCTCATTCCAAGTTGATGGAAAAACCGGTCCACAGCCAGTAAACACAGGTGACCGATTCACGGGCACACTTAACTGGACAAACAATCTACCAATTGAGGTTAATGATGCCGAAATTGAAGTAAGACTTGTTGGAAAGGGGTTGGACCGCAATCAAGTTTCTGCTGGGGGAGGTGGTTTCTTCCGTTCGTCAGACAATACTATTGTGTGGGACAAGGGTGCATTGTCAGAACTTGAGAGTTTGAAACCCGGTGACACCGGTTCAGTTAGTTTCACTGTCGGAGTTGTACCAAGCACTGACCAACTTCTTAGAACCGGGCGAAACATGGATATTTCTATGCAGGCAACTGTTCGGGGTACTCGAGTACAGGGAGGTGTACCACAGCAAATTAGCTCATCTGCAAACGGTCTCGCAAAAGTTGAAACCAACCTTGTGCCCGAAGCAAAGATTTTGCGTTCTGAAGGCGCCATCACTGATCGTGGTCCGATTCCACCAACGGTTGATAGCGAAACAACATACACCGTTAACTGGTATCTCGCCAACTCATTCAATGACGTTGCAAATGCAACCATGAAAGCCGAATTACCTCCATATGTACGTTGGACAGGAAACTTTACTCCAGGCAGTGAACAGCTTACATATGACAGTTCGAGCCGAGTGGTTACTTGGACGATTCCAGATCTCCGTGCGGGAGTAGGATATACCTCCGCGGCAAAGCATGTTGCGTTCCAGATTGCATTTTTGCCAACAATAAGCCAAGCTAATACCTCACCAGATCTTATTGGTTCAGCAACTGTTGTTGGAAGCGACCGGTTTACCGCAAGTGAGGTTAGGGCTGGCGTTTCACCCCTCAGTACTCGCTTCAATCAGGATTCTGAGTATCGAACAGGAGATGAACGAGTAAGAGACTAGATATGGCAGAAAACAAAGACAGCAGAATGGAAAATATCATTTCGCTCGCTAAGCGACGCGGTTTTATTTTTCAGGGTTCAGAAATTTACGGAGGTCTTTCTGGTACATGGGACTGGGGTCCTTTGGGTGTAGCTCTCAAAAATAATATTAAGAAATTGTGGTGGTCACGATTCGTAGAAAGTCGAGACGATATGTACGGTATTGATGCTGCCCTCCTCATGAATCAGAAAGTCTGGCAGGCAAGCGGTCACGTTTCAGGTTTCTCAGATCCACTAGTTGAATGTTCAAAATGTAAACGACGTTTCCGAGCTGATCACATAGAAGGAGATAAGACCAAGTGTCCAGAATGTGGCGGTAAGCTCGGTGAGCCGCGCCAGTTCAACATGATGTTCAAGACCCATGTTGGTGCAATGGAAGATGAAACCTCTGTTTCGTATCTTCGACCCGAAACTGCTCAGGGTATGTTCGTGAATTTCAAAAATGTGATTGATTCATTCCATCCAAAGCTTCCATTCGGTCTCGCACAAATTGGTAAGGCATTTCGAAATGAAATTGCCCCTAGGGACTTTATTTTCCGAGCACGAGAGTTCGAACAAATGGAAATCGAATATTTTGTTCCTAAAAAGGATTGGAAGGAACACTTTGAATATTGGAGAAAAGAAATGATCCAATGGATGAATGATATTGGTTTGGATCCTAAAAAAGTTCATGAACTCGACGTTCCAGATGGTGAACGAGCTCATTACTCTGACAAAACGATTGATTTCGAATACGAATTTCCTTTTGGAAAAAAAGAACTCTACGGTATTGCATATCGAACCGATTTCGATTTGAAGAATCATTCAGAAGCGAGTGGTGTTGATCTTTCATACTTCGACGAAGAAACCAAAGTGCGATTTATTCCTCATGTTATCGAACCGACATTTGGCCTCGATCGAACGGTGCTCGCAGTATTGAGCGAAGCATATAGCGAAGACACAATGGGAGAGGAAACACGAGTGTTCCTTAAGATCCCCGCACATATTGCTCCCGTTCGAGTTGCAGTGTTTCCTTTGCTCAAAAATAAGCCTCAGCTTATTGAAAAAGCAAAGTCTGTATTTGCAATGATCAAAAAAGAAATTCCAAACACGGTATTTGACGATAATGGCAACATTGGTAAGCGATACCGACGTCAGGATGAAATCGGTACCCCTTACTGCGTAACAATCGATTTCGATACAGTAGAGAAGGACGATGCGGTAACCCTTCGAGATCGAGATACTGGTAAGCAAGAACGAGTGAAGATCCCGGACCTGCTCCAAAAGCTCTCGTAATCCAAATAAATCTAGAAAATATCAATTGTGGCCTTATTTTGGGCCATTTTTGTAACCTTGACCAAATATGCTAGTTATATTACAATATTATAGGTACGTTCTTTAGATGACGTTTCGCTATAACCTACAGCGGTTGCTTAACCCCGAATGCGGGGATTTTTTGACTCTTTTGGGTCTTGGGGTAAACCCTTGTAGATTATAGCGAAACCGATGTGGTTTATCGCTCAATGATCAAACTTTTCAGAAGAGGACGAATCCATTTATGTCGAGCGTGATGATGCCAAAATCAAGGATGAAGGCTGTTCATATGTTCAGGGACGATGGGCTCTCGTGCCTCGTGCCCGAACGGAAAACTCCGTTTAACGTCAGGCAAGAGATTGGAATCAACCCCGACATCATCTCAGAGATCGGTCCACGCCTACAGGGTATGTGTTTCCCGACGCCGACTTCTCGGGGGCATATTGAGCCTCCGAGCTGTGAGTGCAAGACGGTGCTTCGTACCATGGCTGCCGAATTCATGCCTGTTGAAGTTTTTCGTGAGGTTGGGCATGCTCTCATCACTTTCAACATCTTTTGTTCCTATCTGCACAAGCAGGCGAGGGGACAACGAGGGGTGTTGCCGGTCGATGGAAGGCTCGTGCAGGGATTTGTGTCGATTCAGGATGAACTGTCAGTCCTAAGTGCCCACTGGCGGACCACCACTCCGGGAGGGTGGCTGATCGAACTGTTCAGTACCAAAAGTTGTTTCGTGCTTCGGCCGGGCAGCAAGCTCATCTTGCCAGCCACTGCCAAAGCAGCCCAGCTCTGTGTTGGACAGGTGTGTGACTCGGTCGACACTGAAGCAACCTCATCATGATCATTGTGTTCAGGGGCCCCTTTGTGTATGCGAGGGGCCTCTTTTTTTATACAAAAAATCTGTGGTAAACTCCGTTCATGAATTTCAAAAAACAAACTCTTAAAAACGGCCTTCGAATTATTACTGTCCCGATGAAAGACACACCGACGGCAACAGTGCTTGTTCTTGTGGAGGCAGGTTCTAAATACGAAACAAAAGATATTAACGGCCTCTCACACTTTCTTGAACACATGTGTTTCAAGGGAACTGTAAACCGACCAAGGGCATCAGACATTAGTCATGAACTTGATTCTCTCGGTGCGCAGTACAACGCATTCACTTCTCAAGAGTTCACGGGCTACTACGCAAAAGCGCAGGCAAAAAAACTGCCACAGCTCATCAATATTATTGCGGACATGTACGTGAATCCGATATTTGATGAAAAGGAAATCGAAAAAGAGAAGGGGGTTATCGTAGAAGAGATCAATATGTACGAAGATATGCCCCAACGACATATTCATGATGTTTTTTCCGAGTTGCTCTATGGGGACCAGCCCGCTGGTTGGGAAATCGCGGGTTCACGAGAGAATGTTCGGGCGATGACTCGTGATCACTTTGTTCAGTATCGAGATAAACACTACGTTGCAAGAGGAACAATCGTTATTGTTGCTGGAAAGATTGATGAAGAGAAAGTTAGGAAGTTGGTAACCGACGCCTTCTCTTCTATTAGCACTGCCAAAAAACATGACAAAGAAAGAGTAAAAGAAAGTCAAACTGAACCCGCACTCGTGATCAAGGATAAGAAGACAGATCAAATGCACCTCGTGCTCGGTGTCCGTTCTTTCGATGTTAATGATAAACGGCTTCCTGCGCTACGAGTTCTTGCAACGGCTCTTGGTGGAGGTATGAGTTCAAGACTTTTCTACAGAATGCGAGATCAGATGGGGGTGTGTTATTACGTTCGAGCAGGCACAGATGAGTTTACAGATCACGGAATGTTTACTATTTCTGCCGGCGTTGATAAGAATCGTCTTATTGAATCAGTGCAAGCCATCATTGAAGAATGTCGAAAGTTTATTGATGAGCCTCTTGGCGCTGTTGAACTTCGAAAAACGAAGGACTACATCACCGGAAATTTGTTCCTCGGTCTGGAATCTTCAGATGCCAATGCAGAATATGTGGGTATGCAGGAAGTGCTTCGAAGGGAAGTAAAGAAGCCCTCAGAGGTTGTGACAAAGATTGAAAAAGTAACTCCAAGGGAAGTGCAGAAAATTGCACAGGAGTTATTTGTCGATTCTCGACTTAATTTTGCCGTTATTGGTGATGTAAAAGAAGCTGATAAGCAAAAACTAAAACAGGTTCTTACCTTCAAAAAGAATTAATATTGTGCTTCCAAGACGTAGTGCTATGATTGTGTGATGGAATATCCAACTCTTCCTACTTCCAGGATAACGGTTAGCGCTACTACAATCCTCAAAATCGCTTTTCTCGGTCTTCTTTTCTACTGGCTCGTGTTTTATCTGTTTGATATCGTACTTGTTATTGTCTCTTCGGTAATCATCGCCTCTTCAATAGAGCCAATGGTTAAGTGGTTTATTGAGCGTAGAATTCCTCGAATTATCGCAGTGCTTCTTATCTATGCCGGCGTTGCAATTGTATTCGTAGGAACCTTCTACTTCCTCCTTTTGCCACTTCTTAGTGAAATACAAGAACTAACTACAACACTGGCTGCATCCGGCATACCTCAGACTGGGTTGGGGGGAAGTATTCCAGGTCTTGACCCGTCATTCTCTGGTATTATCGATAACCTTCCAGTATCCGAAATTTTAGTGAAGGCAAACAATTTGATGATCGCGTTGTCACAAAACGCATTCACAACAGCGAGCTTGGTACTTGGTGGTCTCTTGAACTTTATTCTTATCGTTGTTCTTTCGTTCTATTTGTCAGTTCAGGCCGGTGGAATTACAAATTTTCTCCGAATCATTATTCCTTCGACTCATCGTCGATATGTTATTGGTCTTTGGAATCGAGCAGAACAAAAGATTGGTCTGTGGCTTCAGGGGCAGTTGTTGCTTGGTGTGATAGTTGCGGTACTTGTGTACCTTATCCTTACACTGCTTGGAGTTAAGCATGCAATTCTCCTTGCATTCCTTGCCGGTATTTTTGAGCTTATTCCATTATTTGGTCCGATTATGGCAGCAATACCTGCAATCTTCTTCGGCTATTCAACTGGTGGAGTAACTATGGCGCTAGTTGTTACGGGGTTTTATGTGATTATTCAACAGTTTGAAAGTCAGCTTATCTACCCACTTGTTGTAAAGAAGGTTATTGGTGTTCCGCCTATTATTTCCATTCTTGCATTGGTCATTGGTGCCAAGCTTGCAGGATTTCTCGGTATTCTCATTGCAGTTCCGATTGCAACAATTATTATGGAACTCTTCCATGATCTTGAACGCAATCGCGCAGAAGAAGAAAAAACAAAATAATCTCTCACAATATGTTTAATTTTTTTAAAAAAGCCCTATTAAATGTGCATGGTAAGCAGCCGTTTTACATTACGACGACTTTGCCATACGTGAATTCTGATCCTCATGTGGGTTTTGGCATGGAAATTGTTCGTGCCGACATTATTGCCCGATATCAGAAACTTGTTGGGCGCGAAGTATTTTTTAATACAGGAACCGACGAGCATGGTATTAAGATCTATCGCAAGGCGCAGGAGAATGGAAAATCTCCGCAGGAATATGTCGACGAGTATGCAGAAAAGTTTAAGAAACTGATGCCGGTACTTAATATCAGTAATGATGTTAACTTCATTCGCACTACGGACGATCACCACATGCGTGCCGCACAGGAGTTCTGGAAAATCTGCGACAAAAATGGAGATATCTATAAAAAGAACTACAAGGTTAAGTACTGTGTTGGTTGCGAGCTTGAGAAAACAGAATCAGAGCTTGTTGATGGTCGTTGTCCAATTCATCCGAACACCGAATTAGAAATTATCGAAGAAGAAAACTATTTTTTCAGATTTTCTAAGTATCAGAAACCACTTTTAGATCTGTATAAGAAAAACTCAAAGCTTGTCATACCACAAGGAAGGATGGGGGAAATTAGGGCATTTGTGGAACGAGGTTTGGAAGATTTTAGTATTTCTCGCTTGGCTTCAAAGATGCCATGGGGTATTCCTGTTCCCGGTGATGAAAAGCAAGTTATGTATGTCTGGTTTGATGCGCTTGTAAACTATATTTCTGCGGTGGGCTGGCCGACTGATATGGCGAAATTTCAGAAATGGTGGGTTGAGTCCGGCGGTGTGGTTCAGTATTGTGGTAAAGACAATCTCCGTCAGCAATCAGCAATGTGGCAGGCGATGCTCATGTCAGCGGGCCTTACTCCATCACAGACGATCGTAATCGATGGTTTTATCACAAGCGGTGGTAAGAAGATGTCTAAGAGCGAAGGAAATGTTATTAATCCAGTTGCTGTTGTAGAAGAATTCGGAGTCGAATCATTCCGTTACTTTGTTGCACGAGAACTCCATCCGTTTGAAGACAGTGATTTTACGATGGATAAGTTTAAAGACGCATATAATTCTCACTTGGCGAACGGTCTTGGAAACCTTGTGAGTCGAATAATGAAAATGGCTGAGAAAAACCTTCCTGGGCCAGTTTCGTTACCAAAGTCAGATCTACCGAATGATTTTAAAAAAGCCTTAGAAGAATTTGATATTAAAAAGGCTGCCGACATTATCTGGGAGCGAGTTGGTAAACTTGATGCGAGAATCCAAACAACCGAACCATTCAAATTGATTAAAACAGATGAACAAAAAGCGATCTCAATCATTAAGGAACTTGTAATCGAGTTATACGCAATCGGTAAAATGCTTGCGCCCATCATGCCAGAGACATCAGACACTATTAGGGAGTTGGTAAGGGGGAACAAGACTCCTTCTGCTCCAATTTTTCTCAGACGCTGATGCCCAACTATATCGACATTCATTCTCATTTGAACTTCGAGAACTTCGATTCAGACCGAGATGCTGTTATTGCGAAGCTCAAAGAAGATAGGATTTGGACAATTACAGTTGGAACAGATGTGAAGGATTCAAAATCTGCTATTGCATTAGCTGAGAAACATGATCATTTGTTTGCTACAGTTGGTATTCATCCGACCCATGAATGGACTGATGCTGATATTCCAGAGCTCGATGTACTCGCATCTCACAAAAGAGTTGTCGCAATAGGTGAATGTGGTTTAGATTTCTTTCGATCAGGTGCTGACGAGGAGTCAAAAAGAAAGCAGGGAATTCTTTTTGCTAAACAGATCGAAATTGCTCTCAAACACGACAAACCACTCATGATTCATTGTCGAAATGCGTACGAAGAATGTCTTCAAGTTCTTTCTGCTTACAAAACTGATCACAAGCTAGGGGAACGGCTTCGAGGCAACATCCATTTCTTTGCCGGGAATTGGGAAGTAGCGCAAAAGTTTTTTGCTCTTGGTTTCACGATCTCTTTTGATGGTCCAATCACATTTGCTCGGGATTACGATGAAGTAATCAAGCAAGCCCCTCTGGAAATGCTTATGGCTGAGACAGATGCACCCTTTGCCGCTCCAGTTCCATACCGTGGAAAGCGTAATGAACCGGGATATGTGAAAGAAATAGTAGCTAAGCTAGCTGAAATCAAGGGGCTGGAGGCTGGAATAGTCCAGAAGGCCATGGTAGACAATGCGATAAAGGCCTTTAAATTGGCCTAAAACCTCGATATTGCGCCCCAAACCCGCTTATGATAATCTAGGACAACCCTAACGGTTCTCTATAGGATTTCTTAAGAGATTCTTGAAGTGGAGCCTTTATACTAATTAAGGGTGATTGATACGAATGAAAGCAACTGAAAACAAAACAACAGGCGAGAAAATGCATGTCTACGAAGTGGGCTATTTGATTATGCCAACCGTAGCAGAGGATAACCTTACTCAAGAGGTTTCTTGGCTCAACGATATGATCACTTCACATAAGGGAGAAATCATTTCAGAAGAATTCCCAAAGCTTCGATCTTTGGTCTACACAATGGAAAAGGTACTCGAATCAAAACACCAGAAGATCAATGAGGCGTACTTCGGTTGGGTAAAGTTTGAACTTCCAGTTGCTGCAATCAAACCAATCACTCAAGCGCTTGATACTCGACCTACGATTCTTCGACACTTGGTTATCAAGACAGTCCGAGAAAATACTCTCTATGGCAGCAAGTTGGCTGCAGAAGCTCGAAAGGCAGAAGGTGAAGAATCTACTGAAGAAAAGGCTCCAAAGGTAGAAGAGACATTAGTCAACTAAGTTCAATACAATATGTATCTAAACAAGGCATTTGTTATCGGGAATTTAACAAGAGATCCAGAAGCGAAAGCCCTTCCATCCGGTATCCAGGTTACAAGCTTTAGCGTTGCAACTAACCGGGTTTGGTACGATAAGAATAAGCAGAAACAAGAAAGTGCCGATTATCACAATATTGTCGTGTTTGGTAAGCAGGCAGAAAACGTAGCCAAGTATCTTAAAAAGGGAAGTTCTGTGCTTGTAGAAGGCCGAATGCAGACACGATCATGGGATGGTACAGATGGACAAAAGAAGTACCGAACTGAAATCATTGCTGATCGAGTACAGTTTGGTTCACGAGGCGGTGGTGAAGGTTCTTCTGCTGGTGCCGCTGCAGCAAAGGGGGGTAAATCTGGAAAGGTTGACAATGTCGAGTCAATTGATACCATTGAGTACCCCTCAGAAGATATCAATCCGGAGGATATACCGTTTTAAACACAATATACAAAATACATATGAAGCAGTGCTTTTTTACCCAAAACAATATTAAACACATCGACTATAAAGACGTCGATATTTTGAAGAGGTTTATTAACCCACACGGTCGTGTGATGTCTCGAAAGCGCACAGGTGTGTGTTCAAAGTCTCAGCGAGATCTTGCTCTTGCAATCAAGCGAGCTCGATTCATGGGTCTCCTTCCGTTCGTAGCACGATAAC
>DATGWK010000080.1:0-3967 GCA_035299525.1 Candidatus Nanoarchaeia archaeon | reverse complement strand
CCTTGAGCAAACGGTGATGCTGATGAGTCGACCACTCGTGACCACCCATTGGAGGTTGTCCTCGATGTCACGAACTAGAGCCCTGGGAACAACACCGCCCAAACCAAGACCACCACGAACACGTTCTGCCTCACTAGACGGGATCCGTGACATGTCCTTGCCTTCCTTTCGATTGGCTTTCGCCATAAGAGTTTAAACGAACACCACCCGCAAAAACCATAACGTAATTATTGATCTCAGTCAATAATACTCTATTTCGCTACTGCAACGGCTTCATCAAACTGAATAGAGAGTAGTTTTGAAACACCAGAAAGCATTGTGACACCGTAGAGCACGCCTGCTCGAGACATTGTTTCGCGATTATGTGTAATCAAAATGAGCTGAGAATACTTTGAAAGATTTTCGATCATATCACCATACTTCTTTGAGTTTGCTTCATCGAGCGCCGCATCGGTTTCATCGAGAATAATAAATGGTGGCGGCTTCACCTGTGACATTGCAAAGATGAGAGCAATCGAAGTAAGAGCGCGTTCTCCTCCAGAAAGCATCATGAGACTTTTGATTTTCTTGCGAGGAAGGTTTACTGAGATTTCAATTCCCTCCTCTACTTCTTCATCTTCACCTACTCCGTCTGGCATCGCATCGAGCTCTGGATCAAAGCCAGGTGGCAACATTTTACGTTTCTTTTCTTTTACTAAAATGAGTTTTGCCTGACCACCACCGAACATAAGAGCAAAGAACTCCTCGAATTGCTTATTAATTTTCCCAAGACCGGTTTCAAACTCAGTACTAATCTTTTCACTAAAATCACTAATGATCATTTTTAACGCATCAGCAGATTTAACCAGATCCTCAAGCTCTTTTGCCAAAAATGCATCACGCTCAGAGACATCGCGGAATTCTTTCATCACCTCGTCAGTTGCGCCGACCCCACTTTCTTCTAGACGAATCTTGATTTTTTCGATAGCACGTCTTCGATCATGCTGTGCAGCACGCGCATCGGGTGTTGTATCCTCTGCTAATCCTTGCACATGAAAATTTTCAAAATCGAGCACCTCACGACCGACAATTGCTGCCGCCTCGCCAAGTTCACGTTTGTATGCCTCTTCTTCTATCCGTAGTGCGTCTTCTCGTGATCGAAGAACGTTCTTTTGACCAATCATTTCGTTTTGGGCAGTCATAACTTCGAAGACTTTCTTTTCTGCAGCTCGGTTTGTGTCCTTTTCCTGATCAATTTCACTTCGAAGTGCACTGTATTCCTTAGCATATGTTTCTTCTTCGTGTTGAACGTCTCGGATTCTCTTCTCGAGATCAGCCTTTTTTGTCTTAAGGTCCTTAAGTATAGATTCGGAATTCGCAGCATTTTTTGTCGCAGAAGTCTGCTTATGTTTTGAAACAAAAGTGATAATGAGATTTCGAACCTTACCAATGATCCCCTTAAGCACCTCAACTTCTGTCACAGATTCTGCACGACGAAACTCCTCACCAACATGTGAAGCAAGTGTTTCGATTTCAACAAGAGAGACGGTTTGATTTGTTGCACCAGCAATTTCTGACTCGCGCTTCAAGATTCTTTCTTCCGAGGCGATTTCGCCTTCAGTTCTACCAATCTGTCGAACAAGTTCATCTTTTTCGTTGCGAGCTTTTCGCATCTTGTCTTCGAGCGCAATAACCTGGTGACTTTTTGCATCCTGAGACTTTGATTTTTCGAGAATATGCTTTGCATCTCGAAGTTCTTTATCGAGCTCAGCTAACCGCTTCTCAAGTGGAGTTTTTTCTCGAGTGATAATTTCCTTTGCGGCTTTAATGTATGAGTTTTCTCGTTTTAAATATTCTTTGTATAAACCAAGAAGCTCAGCTTTCATTTGAACTGCTTTCTCGACTTTTTCTACTTGCTTCTTGAGAAACTTGAGATGTGGAGCGACTTCACGACGAAGAGATTCGACAGATTTAATATTTTCTTGAGTCTTCTCAAGCTTTCGTTCACTCTCTTCCATCTTATATTGATAGATCTTGAGACCAAGCGCATCCTCGATCATTGCCTTGCGTTCTTTGATATTTGAATTGAGAATTCGATCTGCTTCGCCTTGAGAAATAATGTGATGACCCGATGCGCCAATATGAGCAGACGCAAGAAGTTCGATGACATCCTTTAGACGCACGCGTGTACCATTAATAGAATATTCATTTACTCCATCTCGAAACACTGTTCGTTCTATACTCACTTCATCAAAATCAAGATTGAGGTAACGA
The DNA here is from genome assembly GCA_035299525.1 of Candidatus Nanoarchaeia archaeon. Taxonomy (GTDB): domain Bacteria; phylum Patescibacteriota; class Minisyncoccia; order Phycocordibacterales; family DATGWK01; genus JAHFLV01. The sequence goes on along the minus strand of DATGWK010000080.1, from coordinate 1,714 downwards.
CGAGTATTATCGAAGGTAATTTTTACAGACGCACGATTTGCTCGAGGAATAGAATCGCTACCATTAAAGATCATGTCCTCACCCTTCTTGCCTCGCATTGATTTGAGTGATTGTTCACCCAATACGAAACGAAACGCCTCAGCAGCATTGGACTTTCCTGAACCGTTCGGACCAACAATAGACGTAATCGGTGTAGTAAAAGTGAGTTCGCTTTTTTTCGCGAATGATTTAAATCCGTTTATTTCGAGCTGCTTCAGATACATGAACTATAGAATACCACGCGACTACGCCCAGTTCTTCACTTCAAGAGCCTTCTTTGCTGCAGCTTGTTCTGCATCTTGTTTAGATTTTCCGTCACCGTTTGCAACCATCTTTTCTTTTACGTACACACCAACCGTGAATCGTTTATCGTGATCAGGACCAACTTCCTTAAGGGTTTTGTAAATAGGAGTAGCTCCTTCGATATCTTGAGCTCGTTCTTGGAACAAGCTCTTTGAATCGATCCATGAACCTTCCGCAATGACAGAATCAATCAATGGAGAAATGTTTTTATAAATAAAATCTCGGGTTACATCGTAACCCTGGTCTAGGTAAATTGCACCAATAAGTGCTTCGAGTGTATTAGCCAAAATAAATTGTCGTGCTCGACCGGTATCTTTTGCTTCGCCACGGGAAAGCATCAAGAAGTCATTCATAGTGAGCTTTGTTGCCACTGCAGCGCAGGTTGTTGCGTTCACAAGCGCTGACCGATATGAAGTCATGTCACCCTCAGTCTTGTCTGGGTATTTTTTATACAAATAGTCGGTAATAACGAGTTCGAGCACAGCATCACCAAGAAATTCAAGTCGTTCATTGTGGCCGAAGCCGGCATCCTTGTTCTCATTGATATATGAACGATGAACAAAGGCCTGTCGAAGAAGACCCTTGTCTTTGAATGTAATTCCAATAATTTTTTCGAATTGGCCAAAGTCTGGCATGCACACCATATTACTATAGACTTGTCGAATGTACGAGTCTTGTAAACGAGCACTCAAAAGCGTATATTTCTGCCAGAACTGAACCTCACACAACTCACTGGAGAATGAACATGAACGAGACCGAAACGAAGCCCATTGGAAACGTCAGCATCACGAGTACTCAATGGGCTGGAAGTCATGGGGCTGGCCATATCACACTTGGCAACCTCACAACGGAAGAAGTGCAAACGGTTGAGGGCGCCGTCCACGGCGCACAGTGGATCAGGGTTGTGAATGGCAGAATCGTTTCGCATTCGTGCTACGAACCACTCCCTGACCCAATCAGGGATGAGGAAATGCACCCTTTCTGGCGAAAACCAACGGCGGCCGAAAGAGGTGATTCTGAGACGCTTTTCGACACGGAATGCCGTCTCAACCACTCTTCCCCACACTTCATGATTCAACACCTGGGTGCCTACAACAACACACCAGAGAACTACCGACGCCAAGCAGAAAAGCTTGAGTCCTGGGGCTTCGAAGTCATGCGTTCACGACGCAGCCGCGAAGGAAAATTCTGGGAAATCTGGTATCTCCCAGGAGCATTCCTTGCAAAAGGAGAGCTCAAAGAGTTCATCGGCAATTCAAGAGGAAAGGAGGAGACTGAACGTGCGCTCGAATTTCTGCGGAAAAACTGCGAATTCGGAACGCTCGATCTCTCGGTCCAACGCCTCGCTACTCTTGTGGTCGACTAATCCTTC
>DATGWK010000079.1:0-3785 GCA_035299525.1 Candidatus Nanoarchaeia archaeon | reverse complement strand
CTTGAATCTGCGGGCGTCGACGAACCCAAAAGGTTTATTGAGGTGTATCAGCTGCTTCATGAACTTAGTGTAATTGCCAAGAACAAGGGCCTCGTTGAATCATTCCAAGAAATCGCAAACCGGATCGGATATGTTGGAATGATTCTTTCGAAATCAAGATCTCTCGAATTTATTGCATCATACGACGCATTAATAGCTCACATTACTGAACTTGTTGAGCGTCATAAGTATGCAAAGCTCAGTGATTACATCTCTCTGGTCGACAAGATGGCGATCCACAATGTATCGATTCGAGCAAAAAGCGTAACTTCATATCCAGGCAAAATTAACCTTATGACGACTCACAAATCGAAGGGGCTTGAGTATGATTCTGTGTACATTACACATTTAAACGAAGGTCATTGGGGCGGTCGAAGAAACAATACATATTTCTTACCAATTGATGCACAAGGCGCCGAATCACTCGAAAGTGATATGGCAGATGAAAGACGATTGCTCTATGTGGCAGTCACACGCGCTAAAAAAGAAGTGCATTTGACCTATGCGAATCGTCGACTCAACGGTAAGGAGTTACTACCGAGCCGTTTCCTAGAAGAAATGAATTCTAGTTTGGTAAAAACTGAGAAAGTTCAAACAAATCCGAGCAAAATTCTTACCAAAATCGCTACCACTAAACCAAAACAAGAACTCGATATTAAGAACCGAGAATATTTGAGCGCGTTATTCCTCGATAGCGGCTTCTCGGTTAGTGCTCTTAATAATTACTTAACGTGTCCGTGGAGATTTTTTTTCCAGAACTTAATCCGAGTACCACAGGTTGAAGAACGACACCAACTCTATGGAACATCAATTCACGAAGCACTTCGAACGTTTTTTGATGAATACAAAAATGATCGACCGATGACCAAGAAGGATTTTCTCGACTACTTTGAAAAAACACTAAATCGAAAGGCACTATCTGATTCTGATTATGAATTATTCCTAAAGCGTGGCCAAGAGTCACTTGGTGGCTATTACGATACATACAAGGGCACATGGTCAAAAGACATTTTTAACGAGTTTAGTATTTCTGATGTTCATATTCCCGTTGACGTTGATGGAAAGGCAGAGCAGGTTCTCCTTCGAGGCCAGCTCGATAAAATTGAACTTCACGATGGTTCAGCAAATGTGGTGGACTATAAAACAGGTAATCCAAAGAGTCGACGCGAGATCGAGGGTGAGACTGCTTCTTCAGAAGGTAACTATAAGCGTCAGCTCGTATTCTATAAAATTTTGATTGATCAAAGCGCTAAATCAAAGTTTACAATGAAAACGGGTGAGATTGATTTCGTTGAGCCAAATAAACAGGGGAATTATAAGAAAGAAAAATTTGAAGTGACAGATGCGGATGTTGCCGAATTAATCCCAGTAATTAAACAAGCTGCAAAGGAGATTCTCACCCTTTCTTTTTGGGATACAAATTGTAAAGAACCAGCGTGTGGTTTCTGTGAAATGAAAAAGCTTATGGAGGCCGGAGAAGAGATAGAATCAAAGAAGAAATAGTGTGTAACAAAAAAGCACTCATTGAGTGCTTTTTTGAAACCTATCCGGTTAAACTATTTTGCCAAAAGGGTAATCAGGTCGCTAAGGAATTGCTCAGGCATTGAACCACTGATACCAATCTTTTGGTTGTCATTTCCAATGATGAAGAAATCGGCTGGGAATTTATACTTCACGATTGCTTGAGAAAGGAAAGATTCAACTTCTTTTTTGTCGAATGTTTTGCTAGCAACCAAGACGCTATACGGAGTTCCACCACCACCGTTACCTGACGCTTCTTCAGACTCTGCTTTTACACGTGGGGCCATTTCACCGCTTGCGACACATGCATTGAATGCGGCTACATCAAGACCAACTTCTTTTGCGATAATTGGAAGTTGTTTCGGATCAAGGCCGTCGTTTGCTGGGGTGATCTCGTAGATCTTGTCAGTGTAGTTCCAGAAAGCATTCTGTCCACCAAGTTTTCCAGCACAAAGGAGAGCTTCCGCTTCTTTTTGAGCCTTCGGATGTCGTTGGAGAATTGGGAAGTTTCGATATACCCATGCGAACTTACCATCTTTACCAAGGGTGTTAATCAAATTCTTTACTGTGCTGTGATATTGCTTACAGAACGGACATTCAGTGTCGGAATATTCGATCATAACGACGCTCGCATTCGGATTACCTCGGATGTAGTCTTTTTCTGTAACTGGTGCAATTGTAAAATCGAAAGTTTGGATAGCTTGCGTATTAGAAACATTTGCTGTTTGTCTCGTGTTTCCATTTGATAAGTAGATTGCACCAGCGATCATTACACCAGCAACTACAATTGCCATCGGTACAGTGAACGTGAATTTATTCGAGCCTTCCATTGGTATTTGTTAAAAAATAATGTACCCATTGTATCACAATGAGCTGATGATTAGTGAGTTAAAAAGGCAGAGAAAAAGTCATTGAGTTTGCTCCATTACTCTCAATCCATTTATGGGCATTAAGGAGGGGAATATCGATCACTTTTCCATCCTCTTTGAACTTGAGCTTGTTGTTCTTTACTGCGAAGTCAAATACATCTTTTGTGATTTTGACGTCATCAAGGCAATATTTTTTAACCTTATCTTTTTCACCATTTCGCCACCACGTAACTGCTTCGAGTCCATGACCAGATTTATTAATCTTGAGCGTTCCTTCAGCAATTTGGTCGAGCTTCATTCTTCGGCCGTACGATTCTTTGATTTCTTTTAAAATATCAAGATGTGGAATTTTGTAGAGATCACCGTTGTAGTATTTGTTCAAAAGAGGTAAATCAAAATGCTCTGAGTTAAAGCCGATAAGTAAGTCCGCCTGCTCGAGTAGTGGCCAAAGATTCTTGAACTCGCTTTGCTCAAAGGTGTGGTACGTGTCAGTTGTATAGTCGTAGAGTCCGACAATTGAAATATCCAGAAGTGATGGATCTGCTTTTCCAACGTCGGCAAAAATATTGCTTGTCTCAATATCAAATACTACCTTTTTCATTTATTTACGTTCGAGAATTGCCTTCGCCAGGTCAGCGATGCCTTTTTCGTTAAGATTAAATGAAACCTCAGAGCGATTTGAAAGCTTCTTTACCTTGATCGTTCTATCTTTTGCTTCAGTTGGACCAATAACACCAAAGAATGGAATGGCTTCGATAATAGCTTTCTTGAGGCGATCTCCAATGCTTTTGTCTGTGTAATCAACTGCTACAGAGATGCCCTGATCTCGGAGTTTTTCAGCAATGATGTCACCGAATTCATACTCTTTATCAACGATGGCGAGATAAAGGAGGGTTGGTGATTTGTACTGCGGGAGAAGTTTGTGTGTTTCGAGAAAGTCAGCAAGTGTGACATCGCCAGCACCAAAACCAACCGCTGAAATCGGTTCAGCATCAAAGATCTCAAGGAGTTTGTCATAGCGACCACCACCGAAGATTGATCGTCGGTTTGCAGGGTCTGTGTCGAAAATTTCAAAGACGAAACCATTGTAGTAATCAAAGCCTCGAACGAGAGTTGGGGTGAATACTACATTTGTTACACCAATTTTTGAAAGGCCGTCGATAATTGCGATAAGGCGTTTGTTTTTATCAGTCTCACCCAATGCTTCCATAAATGCGCGACCTGATTCGAGTGCGGCAATAATTTTGTCTGTACGTTTGCCAGCAAGTTTTGCAATAGACGCCTTGAATTCTTCAGCGGGGATTTTGCTTTTCTTATCGATAAGTTTTTCAACCGCTTGTCGTTTCGTTTGAGGAA
>DATGWK010000078.1:0-4616 GCA_035299525.1 Candidatus Nanoarchaeia archaeon | reverse complement strand
TTAATATTCATTTGCTTGAGCTGAGTTTCGATATCTGTCTCAACAATTGGCTTGAGGAGCCATGGTTCTGCTGATAGCTCGATCAAAAGTGTTTCTTTTGGCCCAAATAAACGTTCAATGATACTCGTTTTGATTCTAAAGAACGCTGGAGGGATTGGATACCGAATCGGACCGACATAATGATTCCAGACATACAAATACACACTTGTGCCGAATGAATCGCCAGACCGATATGCTTTGTACCACAAACTAATCTCGCCAGAGTCTGTAACCAATACTGGACGGTTTGGATCAAGTTTTTTAACCACATCAATTTCCTTATTGAGAAAATCTTCATCAAGGAAGTCACCGCAGTAATGAGTTGCGTACATAGTTAAGAAAGGTTCATTTTCAACCTGCCAATATGCAATTGCATCAGAATCCTTATATCGGTTCACAACTTGAGTCAGATATGCGAGTACAGCCTTTTGTTTGTCCTCTTTAGACAGATAATAAGCCCACTCTGGCTCATGGCATTCTGGCCAGCCGGGTAATCGTCGTCCAACAGCCAAAACGACCTTGGCACCATGTTTCTCAGCCTCTGAGATCTGATAATCCATCTCAGACCAGTTAAATTGGCCCTGTGTGGGCTCAATCATCGGCCAATGTGCCGAAAGTCGCAATCGTTTAACCCCAAGGTCATTTAAAAAGGCGTTATAGACTGTTTTCCAGTCGAGCTTGAGTTCATTTGAATGGAGGACGCTAAATGAGATGCCGTAGTTAATCTTCTCTGGTATAGGTCGAATTGAAAGCCACCAAAGTACTGCAATGATCACTATGATGACTACAAGTAAAATTTTCTTTTTCATTTCTAAATAAAGAGCACGAAGAAGCCAAGCACAATCAATGCAGTAGCAAATGATTTGTGAAGGAATTCATGCTTATGAATTTTTTCTTCAAAATATTCAGGCAAAAGTTTGCCAAAGAAGAGGGCAAAAATGAGCAAGAAAATATATTGTGTTGCTGATAGGGCATTAATAATAGCCGCATTCCCCTGTTCGATTGCAAGGAGAATGAAAATAAAACCAAGTGCTCCAAGTGCCTTGTTCCCTATTACAAAAAGTGCCTTGTTAGTCTTCGGTGTCTTGTGATAGTTGTGATCATGATGAATCGCTTTGTAGACTGATGGTAATGCGAGCAACATTAAAGCAACAACCACATTGGCAATTCGGGACCAGAAGAAGCCGTCGATAAATGAAGTCGAGACAAAGAGAATCTTCATGAGGATTGTTGAAAGACCAAAAAAGAATCCGGAACCAGTAAGAAAGAAAAATGATCGGGCTGTAAATCGGAAGTGAGAAATGATCAACATTCCGATCACTAGGATAATGAACCCCGCAATAAAACGAGTTGGTAATCCGTCTCCGATCAATACGGCCCCCAAAGAAAACGCTGAGATAGCAGATACGCCACCAATTACTGGTACAACCTCAGACGCGTTTGAGTTGTTGAGTGATTCGTAGAGGAAGTATATTGATGCCGCAAAACTTACGGCAGTACAAAATGCAATAAATAGCGCCCATACAGAAGGGATTGTTACTCCAAATGGAATAGCTCCGAGCGCAAAAATAGAAAGAAAATTAACGTAGAAGACATAGACAATCGGTTTTGAAACGACTTTCTTTGTGACGATAAAACGATCGATTAAAATTGCGATCGCATACAAGAACTGACCAATGATGACAAAAAGTACCCAGTTACTCATTTTCTTCTAATTCTAACTCATTTGTTTCACAAATGTGCTTATACATGTATGCAGAAGGTCGAATAGTCCTTTGCTGTGTGATGAAATCAACTTCGATGAGTCCGAATCGATATTTGTATCCATGAGCAAGCTCGTAGTTGTCGAGAAGTGACCAATACATGAAACCAAGAACGTCTATTCCCTCTTGAATAGCCTTGTGGGTACCTTTGATAAGTCCACGAATATAGTCTGATCTCATGTGATCGGTTGCATCGGCAATACCAGCCTCGCTTATATAGATTGGTTTGTTATATCGCTTTAGGGCCATAAGCGCACCATAAATTCCCTCAGGAACTGCATCCCATCCCATATCAGTTTTTTTGTAAGTCTTTGTGTCGCCAAACTTTTTGTGGAAATAGTAATTTAATCCAATTGAATCACATTTAGTTTCCACATGACCCAAAAAATGATGATTGAAATGCCAATTAATAATTTTTGCCTTTAGTTTGTTGATCGGGTTACTGTTTGCGTGGAAATAAATAATATGGGCGATAATTCCAACATCAACATCTGGCCGGACTTTCTTCATCGCGTCGTACGATAGGTTGTGTGCCTTACTGAGTACGTGAAGAACCTTAAAATAATTGTAAATATTTTTAATACCAATCTGCTCTTTTGCTTTGTGAGAATTGGTATAAACCGCAGTACCAATGATGTCGATCAACGGCCATTTTTTAAAAGGAGGCCACGTACCTCGACGCCAGCCGTTTGACACGTACGGTAGTGGCTCATTTATGGTTGCAAAATGTGTACAAAGATCACCAAGTTTTTCTACGACGTAAGCACAATATCGAGCAAAAATTTCTGGTGCGTCCTTTCTCCTTTCAAAACCACCTGATTCCGAGAACCAAAGCGGTAATGAAAAGTGCCAAAGGGTAATAAAAGGTTTAATTCCTCGAACATGAAGCGCCTGAAGTACTCGTCGGTAATGTTCGACTTCTTTCTCATCAAACTTTCCCTCCTCGGGTTCAATTCGTGCCCATTCAATAGAAAGTCGGTGACAGGTATGACCAAGCGATTTTACGAGATCAAAATCTTGTTCGTATCGATTGTAATGATCACACGCAGCTCCAATCGCGGGGAGCTTCCCTTCTCTGGCATACTGTGCCCAATCAATATTTTCAATGCCACCCTCGACTTGGAAGGAAGATGTAGCAGCACCCCAGAGAAAGTTTTTCGGGAATCGGAGTGTTTTCATGTAGGTTATCCGAAATTATAGCAAAGAAACTAAGAGACGATATCTTTTATGTATTTTAAAATAGCAAAAACGGTTTCTTTTACGTACGCATTCCAGAAGTGACTCACAGAATCTTTGATCTCAGGTTTGTTGAGCCATGCAACAACATCTATATGCAGCCAATATTTAAGGAGAATAATTGCTGCGATGATGATGACAATGTATCGGATGAAGCCTCGGTTCATTATTTTGGAAGATAATCGAGTGGATTCAAGTATGCGCGAAGATCGGCAACTGGAATTACTGCGTTTTTACAATTAATACTATTACTGTATTGAACAATCTTAACACCCTGTGTTGCATATACGCCAAAGTGAAGGTGTGGACCGGTTGAGTATCCAGTGTTTCCGCTGTAACCAATAATTTCTCCTGTTTCCACCCGATCGCCAGTCTGAGCTTTAATGAGACTCAAATGACCATATAGAGTAGAAAGACCATTATCATGTTTGATCATGATCCACTTTCCGTAAGAATAGCAACCCGGGACTAGGTCTGTGTTGCCAGTGCCTGCGACGGTTCCACTAAGTGCAGCAAGGACTGCGGTTCCAGACGATGCTCCAAAATCAACTCCGTTGTGACCACTACCGTTATATGCACCAGAACGCGCAAAGGCGGTATTACCGAACTGTTGAGTGATGATGATGTTGCTTAGTGGCCATGCAAGAACTGAGTTACCGGCACCTGGGTAACTATCAGGATCAATAATAATTTTGAGCTGACTTTCGTAAACAGAAATTTCTCGCTCGAATGCGTCTGCGAGGGCTTTCTTTTCGGCAATTTGCTTTCGGTACGCAGCCTCTTGATTCTGAGTTTGAGCTAATAGTTTTGCTTTCTCGTCTTTGTTTTGATCGACGATTACCTTTTGATCAGAAAGCTGTGACTGAAAACTTATGAGATTTCTTTTCTGGTTCTCATTCTCAGCTTTTTTACCCGAAAGTTCGTTCTTTAGATTCTCGGTTTCAATAATTTTTTCTCGAACTCCAACTTGGAATCGGCTCAGTGTTTCGATCTCGTTCCAGATATCTGCCATGTTGTCATGTGCCAAAATGTTTTCAACCAATGGAGAGTCCTCCGCCTGTTTCATATCCCGGATCGCCTCAGCAAGTGCCGATCGATTCATGATGATTGCCTGTTCTTTGTTCTTGATCTCAAGAGCAAGTTGATTGATCGTAAGTGATGCTGCGCTTACTTTGTTTTGTGTCGCTTGGATTTCCTTGAGGAGCTTGTTTCTTGATGCTTCAAGGGTGGCAAGTGTCGCCTTCAGTGTCTGCCCCTGTGCAGCCGTGCTTTGAGCTTGCGAATCAAGGGCCTTGATTTCATCGTTAAGCTTTTTTATCTGGGCATTCTTCTCGGAAATGCTTTGTTTGAGTGCTTCGATTTTGTCTTCGTCAACTGCAAGAGTGGGCGTGATACTGCCTAGAAAAATTAAAGCTATAAGAAACAAAGTGCTGATTCGTAAAAGACTTGTTCGCATTTATTTTAAAGCCGTAGAAGCATGTTTGAGACGCTTCAAACTTTCCTTTTTGCCAAGGATCGTTACCAAAGTAAACGGATCAGGAGACTTCATCTTACCAGTAAGGGCAAAACGCATCGGCC
>DATGWK010000077.1:0-5683 GCA_035299525.1 Candidatus Nanoarchaeia archaeon | reverse complement strand
AGGTTACAGCTTCCTCGCATTGCTTCATAACCAGGGTGCTATCGGTGCATTGAGTCCATTTGCTACTGTCTGGAACATTGTGATTATTATCGCTGGTTCTCTGCTTCTTATGTGGATCGGCGAACTCATTAATGAATTTGGTATTGGTAACGGTGTTTCAATTTTGATTTTCGCTGGTATCGTTGCTCGTTTGCCGGTTGTCGTTGGTCAGTTTGCGTACACATATGATCCAGCACAACTTCCAATGTATCTTGGTGTTGTCGTAGCAGCTGCTCTCATCATCTTTGGTGTTGTGGTTATTACTGAAGCAGAACGACCAATTCCTGTAACATATGCAAAGCGAATTCGTGGTATGAAAGTATACGGCGGTGTCTCAACATACATTCCACTCCGATTGAACCAGGCGGGTGTTATTCCAATCATCTTTGCACTCTCCATCCTTCTTTTCCCTCAGATGGTATTCCAGTTCTTGTCACGTTCAAGTATTAGCTGGCTTGCAGGCGCTTCAACTAATGTGCTCGAATTCCTCGCTAATCCATGGGCATACTCAGCACTCTACTTCGTATTGGTCTTTGCGTTTACATACTTCTACACAGCGGTAACCTTCGACCCTAACCAAATGTCAGAGAATCTCCAGAAGAGCGGTGCATTCATTCCTGGTGTGCGTCCTGGTCAATCAACATCTCATTACGTTGCACGAATCCTTACTCGACTTACACTCTTCGGCGCATCATTCCTCGGTATCATTGCGGTATTGCCACTCATCGTTCGATCACTCACGGGTATCACAACGTTTACCGTCGGAGGTACGGCGCTCCTCATCGTTGTCTCAGTGGTTATCGATCTTATCAAGAAAGTCGACGCTCAGTTATCTATTCGAGAGTATTAATTCCTACGCCTGCGGCGGGCTTTTCAAACAGCACCGTTACGGGTACGCAGAATCTCTGCTGAGATTCTGCTCGGTCCTCGGCTCGTCAGCCCGCGGAGCCCCTCCAGGTGCTGTTTGGGAGAAGGGAATGCAAATGCGATACGAATACTGGTCAGTGATATAATTTGCTCATGTCACCTCAAACAATAATCTTCATCGGTCGCTCGGGTTGCGGTAAAAGTACTCAGGCTAAGTTGCTCACTGAGTACTTAGAAAAAATAGATCAGAACAAAAGAAAGATTTATCACGTAGAAACTGGAGAAAAATTCCGAGATTTTATCAAGGGTGAAAATCTTACGAGCCGACTGTCAAAGCAGGTTTATGACAACGTTGAACGACAGCCCGATTTCTTGGCTATTACGATGTGGACCAGGGCGTTTATCGACAATCTTACCGGAGATGAGCACCTCATAATTGATGGTGCGCCGCGCTCACTTCCTGAGGCATATATTCTCAATGGGGCGCTTAATTTCTATAATCGGCGAGCAAATATCATCTACCTTAACGTCCGTAGAGAGTGGTCTGAGAAGATGCTTGCTGCTCGCGGACGAGAAGATGATTCCACAAAGGCTAAGATTGAAAAAAGGTTAAATTGGTTTGATACAGATGTGGTTCCGGCAATAGGATATTTCAAAGAAGAAAATAAACACAATGTGGTAGAGGTGAAAGGAGAGCGGCCGCAAGAAGAGGTTTTGGCGGATATCATTGCGGGGCTCAAGATATTCTAATGATTCATATTAAAACTAAAGAAGAAATAGCTATTCTCCGAGAAGGTGGACGTCGTCTTGCTACCATTTTGCATACCTTGGCTGGCAAGGTGGCCCCGGGAGTTTCTTCACTTGAGATTGATCGAATGGCAAAAGAGCTTGCAGAACAAGGACGAGATAAGCCTGCCTTTTTAGGCTATCGACCAGAGGGCGTTAAAAAACCATACCCAGCGAGTATTTGTATTTCAATAAATGATGAAGTGGTTCACGGTATTCCTCGTGAGAAAAAAGTTTTCAAAGAGGGTGACATTGTTACGCTCGATATGGGGCTTATTCATAAAGATCTTGTGACTGATTCAGCGATTACAATCATTGTTGGGAAGGGGGACAAGAACGCAGAGCGTTTGGTTGAATCAACCCGAGCTGCACTTCGAAAGGGTATTGCTGCAGCGAAAGCAGGCAATACGGTTGGAGATATCGGATATGCGATCGAGCAGTTTGTTAAGCCGCTAGGATATGGTCAGGCTGAGGGGCTCGCTGGTCATGGTGTCGGGTATCATCTTCATGAGGATCCATATGTGCCCAATACGGGTCAAAAGGGTGACGGACCAGTGCTCAGGGTTGGTATGGTGATCGCCATTGAGCCAATGCTTACTGAGGGTTCTGGGGAAGTTACATTTGATCGTGATGGCTACACAGTTCGTACCAAAGATGGCTCTCGAAGCACGCAGTGTGAACACACAATTGCAATTACTGAAAACGGACCATTCATATTGACAGATCTTGGTTAGTGTGTATAATCTCTTAAGTTATCTGTTCTTGTCTTCGCCCCCGCCATGCGCGCTCACGGATTTCCTCCCCGTGGGCCCATGGCTTTTTTCTTGGATGGGTATATAGTTGTGGTAGATATTGGTAAAGACCTCCCCACGAGACCGGGGCCGTGCAGCATGTTGCGCCGGCCTCGGTTTTTTCTTGTTTCTTTGGTTTAAATTAACTATACTTGGTATCACTTATTAAATTTTGTAATACATAATGGCTACTCATCCAAAGAAAGAGCGAACGTTAGTGATTGTAAAACCAGACGGTGTGCAGCGATCACTCATTGGCGAAATTATCGGTCGTTTTGAAAAGGTTGGACTAAAGCTTGTTGGAATGAAAATGGGTATTCCTTCAGCAGAAATGGTTGAGCAACATTACACACTTGATCCAAACTGGCGACGAGTAACTGGCGAAAAGCGAGTAAAGGCTGCCAAAGAGAAGGGGGAAGTACTTAAAACCGAAGATCCTATGGAAATTACTGCGGTGATTTTGAACCATTTGAAAAACTACATGACGAGCGGTCCAGTGGTCATGATGGTGTGGGAGGGTGCGCATGCTGCAGCTATCGTTCGAAAGATTGTTGGTGGTACAGAACCACTCTCAACTGATGTGGGTACGATCCGTGGCGACTATGTGCTTGATTCATACACGATGTCTGACACAGACGGCCGAGCAATTCGAAATCTTATTCATGCATCTGGTTCAGCAGCAGAGGGTGAAGCTGAAATCAAGCACTGGTTTAAGCCAGAAGAAATTATTGACTACCGTCTTGTTCAGGAGGCTATTATCTACGACGTAAATATTGATGGCGTTTTGGAATAAGGTTTGAGGATAAAACAAGCTGTTCTGAAACGTTTGTTGGTCTACGTGAGTACTATATGTGTAGGGCTGTACTGAGGATATAGCGTAACTCACAAAAAGGGAGCCTGTTGTCGCAAGTTCTAATGAGCGATACGTCGTTCTGACGATCGAGCGCAAGGCACCCACATTGAATAACGCTCCTATATTCCTCTCCAGTCCCACATAATTGTCACCCCGCATCCCCATGCGGGGTGATTTCGTTATTAGAAATAACCGTAGATTTGTGAAATGTGTTCTGATGCCTTTTTCCCATTGAAAATTTATTTGAGGAGTCTATACTTTCAGTAGGGTTATCGTGGATATTTTCCAGTTAACTTTTTTTAAGGGAGCCCAACATCCTTGCACTCGGATGAGCTCCAACTTCGGTTGGAAGTTCTGATAAGTACATATGAGGGCACCCACCTAGATTTATTCTAGGGGAATATCCATCGATGATCCTATCAAGACCACCCCAACCGGGGTGTTTTTGTTTGGGAAATAATGAGCGGGGCGAATATGTTTTTCTAAACTCTGCCGTAGCTTTAGCGAGGGCGGGTTGGTATGATTTACCCATGAGTAAATCAAAAATCTCTTTTTATGGTGCAGCTGGAACAGTAACCGGCTCAAATTTTCTTTTTGATATTGATGGAGCTGGAAAGATTCTTATTGATTGTGGTTTATTTCAGGGAAGTCCCCAGGCGTATTCCATTAACCTTAGGCCATTTACTTTTGATCCAAGTGCGGTGCAGACACTTCTTGTAACACATGCGCACATCGATCACATTGGTCGAATCCCAAAGCTTGTGAGAGATGGTTTTTCCGGAACAATTTTTTCTACACCACAGACCAAGGAGATTGCTTCCATCATGTTTGACGACGCCCTCAAGATTATGGAGGAAGAAATGCGCCGAAGTGGCACCAAGGAAGCAATGTACACCCGGGCTGATGTATCAAGGGCCCTGACTCTCTGGGATTCACACAAGTATCACGAACCATTTGAACCGATTCCATCGGTAAGGGTAGAGTTTCTTGATGCCGGACATATTATCGGTTCATCTATGATCAAGCTGACTCGCAATGGTCGAACGATCATTTTTACAGGTGATACAGGCAACTCGCCGTCACCAATCATTGCAGATTGTGAACCAGTAACTGATGCAAATTATCTTGTTATTGATAGTACATACGGTGATAGAACCCATGAAAGCAGGGAAGAAGCTGAGCAAAAATTTGCTGCAGTTGTTGCGGAGTGTGTAAAAGACAGAAGAACGCTCCTTATTCCAGTTTTTTCTCTTGAGCGAGCGCATATTATTCTCTATGCGCTTAACGACCTTGTTGAAAGTGGAATGATTCCACAAGTTCCCGTGTACCTGGATTCACCACTGGCTTCACGGTTACTTCCAATTTATGCGAATTCAATAGATCTATTTAACGAAAAAGCCAAAGCTCAGATTAGAAAGGGGGACGATATCTTTTCATTTCCAAAGCTAAAGATTGTTCAGAATAGTCTCGAATCTTCGTCGATAGACAAGGCACCAAATCCAAAAATTATTATTGCCGGTTCAGGTATGTCGGTTGGTGGTCGTATTCCTGCACACGAGATTGCACTTCTTCCGAGTCGAAGCACTACACTTCTCATTACAGGTTATCAGGCGGCTGGTACGATTGGTCGGCAGCTCGAAGAGGGGGCAAAACTTGTTCACATTCACAATCAGCCAGTAGAAGTGGGAGCGAAGATTAAAAGCATTGAAGGATTTTCTGCACACAAGGACTCAAATGCCTTACTTGAACTTATCGATACTGCTAAGGAAACATTGGAGCAGGTTTTTGTCGTTCACGGCGAGCCAAAGGCGGCGTTTTTCCTCATTCAAAGAATAAAAGATTACCTCGGACTTAGGGCGTTGGCACCAGAAAAAGAGAGGGTTTACGAAATAAACTTTTAAACAAGAACCATTTGACAAGGTCTTGTTTGACGTGAGATGATCTTCGGCAGGCAGATCATTTGAAAGGAAAACTATGGTGTAGCGGGGAAGGGTGAAAACCCGAAAAATCGATCATAACTAGCGATGCCACGTTGGCGAAGCGGTGATCGATGTGTTGGATCTACAGTTTCAGGAGGACACATTATGGCTTCCACGTTGGCAGCCGGGCGCGGAAGGACTTCGCGCTCTCGTACTTCCCAGGATCACAAACCCGAAGAAGAAAGGAGGAAAACCAAGAGGCAGAGCGTTCGTTTGTCGGAGATCTTCGAGTACTGCGGATCGATTACCGTCGATCCGGGCCTCATGAGGATTCCAGTCAGGAATCGACTCTGTGCGGTCTGTCAGGTTGATCCAACCACGTTGGTGCCAGTTGTTCCGGAGGAGCGGAGGGTCTGTGGGGTCACCTC
>DATGWK010000076.1:0-1819 GCA_035299525.1 Candidatus Nanoarchaeia archaeon | reverse complement strand
AACACCCACAGAATAGTTGGTTTTCTAGTAACTGGTGCATCAATCTGGATGGCGGTATCTGCTGGTATTGATGATGAGATTAGAACAGGTGATAAGATTATTGCGGGTGGGTTTGCAGGACTTACGGCTGTGCCGTTGATTATGTTTTCGTTTTGAGTGAGGTTCCAGGAGTGATGAAGAAATATCGAATAACGGTTAACCTGGCAATGAGCCATAATCAAGAAAACAAGGAGGTTTTCCGGAGTAAGATTAAACCAAATCACTCCGTAGCAGTTGGGAGGACGAATAGTCCGCTTGAACCAAGGCGAGTTTATCGAGGTGAAGAGTGTAGCTCTGAATCAGACACATAGCCCCGAAAGGATAGAAAGGTGGAATGTTGCCGATCCGATCGATGTTGGCGCAGGCAAAACACGGTAAAGCGTTAAGGTGAGTGATGCTGTGAACTCCCGGGGTCTAAGACTGCATCGAGTTAAACGAAATGATTATGGAGTAACCAGGCGAGTCACTGGAAATAAGTTCTTTACAAGAACATCTATGCCAAAGATGAGGGAGTAGAGTATGGTGAGCCAATGTAAAAAGAGGAGCACCAGAGGACATCAGTGCAGGGATGAGACGCGGATAAAGGTTAACACAAACCGTAGCGATGAAATGGGGTAATACCTACAGAGCGAAGTGTCTCACAGGCGGTCAATCGCCGAAGAAGAAACATTAGCATCATACAAAGGATGAAGAACTAATGGGAACTGATCTGACGCGAATAAGGGCGTATGTTGAAAAACATCCCGATGAGGTGATGACATCATTGTATCACCATGTGACAGATGTTGACAACTTACGATCATGTTACGAAAGCCTCGAAGGCTCCAAAGCTGTCGGGGTTGATGGTGTAAGGAAACATGAGTATGGGCGTGATCTCGAAGTGAATCTCAACAATCTATCTGACCGACTGAAGCGAATGGGGTATGTTCCGCAGAATAAGCGGCGTTCCTACATACCGAAGGCGGGAAGTGAGAAAGGCAGGCCATTGGCGATCAGTGTCTTTGAAGACAAGATTGTAGAGATGGCAGTCAAACGGGTTCTTGAACAGATTTACGAACCAGTGTTTCTTGACTGTAGCTATGGGTATCGAGAAAACCGCAGCCCGCATCAGTGTGTTGATATGATAGGCAAGACTATTCAGCAGAAGCGGACTAATCATGTCGTAGAGGCAGACATTCGGAGTTTCTTCGATAGTCTCAACTGGGAATGGTTAGGAAAGTTTCTAAGACACCGAATAGGTGACGAGCGTCTATTAAGGTTGATAACCAGAATGCTGAAAGCTGGTATCATGGAAGATGGGCTTGTAAAAGCAAGCGAAGAAGGAGCACCACAAGGAGCAATCGTCTCGCCGATTCTTTCCAATGTTTACTTGCACTACGCATTAGATCTCTGGTTTGAAAAGCGAGTCAAGGTACAAGCACGAGGAGATGCGTATCTGTTCAGATTTGCAGATGATTTTCTATGTGTCTTCAGATACAAGGATGATGCAGAGCAATTTGAACGGGTGCTTAAAGATCGATTCGAAGGTTTTGGACTGGAAGTCGCACCAGAAAAGACTAAGCACATCGAATATGGTCGGTATGCGGTAGAAAACGCAAAGCGTAAAGGTGAAAATCGACCGACGTTTACATTTCTTGGATTCACCTTTTATTGTGGAAAAACCCGTTATGGTGTATTCAAAGTAAAAAGATGCACCAGCGTGAAGAAATTCAGGTTAAAACTACGGGAATACACAGAGTGGATCAAGAAAGCACGGTCAGAAATCCCAACAGGAGAACTG
>DATGWK010000075.1:0-13767 GCA_035299525.1 Candidatus Nanoarchaeia archaeon | reverse complement strand
AAGTTTCGCCATTCGACTTCGTTTTCGCCAGAAAACTCAGGGATGGAATTCAGCACATTAGAATCAAGCTTACATCCTTTATCGCCCTTCGGAATAGCCTGCTTATTATACTCAATTTCTTCGGAGATGCTGGTATCTCTGAGAGAGGCAGATTTCACTGTGCCGACCATAAGTGCCTTTTTGACTTGTTCGGACAGTGCAGTTCTGGCTTTCTCAAAAGACCCATCTTGCCCATTTATGATGGTATTCAAGTATGTCTCTACCGAGTCAGTATCAGAGAGATCAACTTGGGATGCTGGAAAAAAGACAGTGACTTGAGCCTGTAGTTCCTTAATTTTCTTTTCTTTTTCCGCCTTTTCATTCAAAGCTTCCTCAAGCTTCTTAGTAACTTCATCAACACTCTTGCTAAGTTCGGCTGCTTCCGTATCGGACAGAACATTAACTAGAGCTTTATTAATTGACCTTCTAGCATCGTTTCTAATTTTTCCAATATCAATAGTACCTGCCATGGTGCTATTTCCTGTAGAAACGTATCAGCTTCAATTCTGTAAAATAACTTAATTAGTTAAAATCAGAATCACTGAATTCAGAATCACTGAAAATTCAGATTTCACCAAAAATTCAATCACTCTAATTATCACTTAAAAGTCGCGGAACGCGAGGTACGCCCGAACGCGCGATCCTCCCCCCACCATGGAGCGATGAAAGCGGTTCGAAAAGACCGACTGCGCCAAATGTTATGCTAGTTGTGATTCTTGCCGAAGTGTTATTAGGCTAGCGTTCGCGTAGTTAAGTAAATCCACAAAGACTATCAGTCGAGTATAAGAGGACTTTATTTGATCGCCCTGGCCCTTTCCCGATCCTTCTATTCGACCTGGGTTCGTCTTGCTGACAACCAACGAACTGCCTGACCGCGGCTGTGTTCTTGACCTTTATACGAAGGTAGATGTATTTCGGCGGCATATGTTAGATCAATAGCGGGAATCCCAACGTGGACTTTACATCGACGCCACGGCCTCGTGGCATGGCTGAAAGTAGCTCATTTCTATAGGGTGGCACAACATGTACCCCCCACCAACAGGAGTCGATGTCATCCCGTAAATTGCATCCTGGGCATCCATTAACGGAGAGATGCGGACATATAACGCTCAAGCAACTCCATAGACAGCACGAACAGCAAGCACACTTGATCAGCATCATTGACAGCGATAAGCTGAAGAAGTCATCGTTGCAAAGTGTTAAGTCGCACTCCACGGCTGGAATCAAGCATTGTGACAGAGTAACACGGAAGTGTCGACGAATTGCGCGAGACATGGAACGACAGTTAGTGATCTCAGTCAGTCTACAAGCGCACTTGAACACGGATCTCCGTCAGAACTCGAAAACGTTGTTGGTGATAGACAACATGTCATCCAAATTGCCAGTGCTGTTCATCTTGCTAACGGCCAGTATTGTGGAAAACTGCTGGCTGAAGACCAATAGCGAGTGCAAGAGCCTGTGTGATGCAGATCTCCGAAATCCAGACAATTCTTATGTCGAAGCGGTCGTTTTGGATGGTGACGTTGCTGACTTTGGGTGCCTGTCAGGGTTAGCCAACATCAAGGTCAGTGTCCAGATTGCGTCCAGGGCGGCATGGAAAAATTCTCAAACATAATTTTTCTTCACAGAAAGTATACATCATGAACCGGAAAACAGTCTGTTTGAATCGTCACGCTTTTCTCGGAGAAATAACCGGCGATGCTGAATGCGAGTGGAGAGAAAGAGGCAAGTAAACAGAAAAACGATTTTTCGATTACTATCCAATGCTTAAACCATCTCAATTGTTTGCAGAAAGCGAAACCACGTTGCCTGATACAAAAGAAATTTTGGCCACAGTTGGAACAAAACAAGAAACAACGGTGAATCCAACACAAGGTGAGTTCTTTTCCTCAGAAGTTATCATTTAACCGTTTTTAACTTCTATGGAAAATTTCTCAAAGGTCGCTCCACTCAAAAACCAAAATCATTGGTGTATCCATATCCGCTGGTTCCCCGAAATCAAACTACTGGTCACCCGGACTCATCGATTCGACACCTCGTTACTCCTTATCCGCATCTACCAGTTTCTGTGGCGCCAATTCCAGAAGAAGTACTTCATCCCAAAAGACCAACGCGAGTAGAGAAAGGTCCGCATTACGATTTTCACAATAAAGAAGAAAATGCAAAGGAAGAGAATTCTCAGTCAGAAGATATTCACTCGGCCACGTCTGCTGTACCGATATTAACTTCAAAAAGTTCTTCAACAATTATGACCATACTCTCTGAGACTTTGCCACGCTTTCCTTCGGTCAAGAGTGTAGACGAAACAAGGATGACAGAGTTACCAATTTTTGGGTCGAGAATTAGCGAGAAAACCAAAAAATCTCAGGCAAGAACCGAAGACCAAATGAGCAAGAAAATTCAACAAGAGAGAAAATTCAAACATCTGACGGCAATAGTTGCGCCTCTTGTTGGTACTTTCATTTTTCTGACGGGTCTTGCGATTGGAGTGGTCATCTTGGTTTGGCAACTGGACTGGGTGGTTCTACAGCGTCTTCGCTGGCATGTAAGTAATATAAAAGTCTGTATTGCAAATTAAATATATTCAATTAGTAGAGACGGGCGAAAATTTTCGAAACCCTCAATTGTATGCTCTACAATATACAATTCAACTATTCGCTTAAGATACTATATCGTACATAGAATTAATATATAAGGATCAATAAATACAGGATCCATAATATATACAGATGAGTAGCTTAATGCTCTCTTAATCTACGTATACGTAGAATTCTTCAAGTTTGCTTCTCGGATTGACGTCGATTTGATCTCCTTCTCAATCATAGTGGATAGTGACACCAGGGCACGAGTGACTGCATTCTTAACCTCTTGCACGGGTTCATTTGCGTTAATCTTAACAACATGAGAACCGTAGCATGGGTGATGCAGCCACTTGTCATGGGCGTCATCCACCCTTCTCAAATATTCCAAGGTAATTGCCTGTTCTTCAGATCTGATCCCTTCCATGAGAGTTCTTCGGCGAATTTGATCTTGAGCTCTCTCAGGAGATACCTTTAGGTAGATGGTAGCATAAGGAAGAGGTACGTGGGCTGTTTCCACTGCATGCTGCAGACGCAGGGCCTTGACGGACTGAGGGTGCACGATTGCCATCTGTTTGGCCACATCTATAAACGGGGTTGCTGAATGAACATGTCTTTCAGTCACCCTAATGTAGGAAGGAATGGGCAATCTTTGTTGATCAATGAACGTCTTCCGAATCCGATTCTGTAAGGGGACAAAATATTCGCTCGGATTCACGTAAAATTGCTCCAGAAGATTCACGGTTCTTCCATCAGAATCAAACACTGATCTCCATTTATTCACTGGTTCTTCAAAGAATATCATGGATCGAGTAGTGGAAAGATAACCATCATAATACGCAAGAGTACTATGGGCATGTTTCATTACCGTGGTCTTTCCGCTCCCGATGTTGCCTTCGATGGTAATTAAGTACGGTTCAGAGAACACATTCAATTCTTCTTCAATTGAAATCGATCTTTTCAGTGGGTAGTCCGCTGATTTCCACTCGTGATGAGTATAAATCATATTACCTTTGTTGCAAGCCCACCGGTGCATTCTCAATTTTGCAATTTCAGTCGGTCATCGTGCAACTGTCCCGATAGCGGTCAATTCCAGCAGGATGATAAATAGTACGTACGTAGTTGCTTGTTCGCTCGGTTTGAACGGAAACGTCGCTCTTAATCGACGATCCTGTCCTTATACTCGTGTCTTGGGGCGACAAAGGCAGGGTATTAGTCGATCTTGTCCGTTGTAGCAACCACGCAGGAGGTGCATAGGTCTGGACACCTCTGGCTTGGTAAAGCGAACATCGATATCGACAGCAGCATTTCAAAGGTCCTTGAATGTACCTTTTCAGTATTGGTTCGAATCTTTCTTGCTTCTTCAATGTCTGGACAACAGAAGAAGGTGGCAGGGTTAGAAAAGTTTCCAATGTCAGCTGCGTTAATTCAAACTGCAAATCTAACTCATCTGAACTGAGTTCCACAAATTCTTCCAATCGCGTTCGAAACTCAGTATTAAACTGCAACAATAATTCTTGAAGTTGTAAATCAGCACGGGCTCGCTTGCGCAGAATTCTATTCTGTACTCTAGATGAGGGCTTTTTCAGAAACTTGGCCAATAGTGGGAAATCTCTCACATTCTGATAATAAACATCTAAAGGCGATCCAAGTCCGGCTCTTTCGTATGCTATCAAAAACTTATGAGTAAATTCCACAAACTTAATCTGAAAGATTACTTCAGGATATTCCACTTGTTCCCAAAGTAATAGAGGAGTAGGCTTAGCTGGTTCTAGTTCCACTTCACTATTTTCAAAGGGTAAACCATTTGTGAATGGTTTTTGCCCACTCATATACGTAACCAAGGTAGCCAAAGTAGATAATCAACACTAGTAATGTAACTAAACCAGTGGTACACCAACAGCAAGAGCACATGGATCAAATTCTAGTAGACCGTCCAATAGGAGGTTCACTTGAGAAGTGTGCTCATCTGCGTGTAGGCAGCTACTTTTAATCCCCTAGCGATGGTACTCAACATAATATTGTATACTATTCCTGAGAATTATTGACTAAACCGTCCATCTTCTCTTACAGTTCCATCGAGATGCTCGGGTCAGATTTGAGCGGATGGTCATAACGAAGTACTTGGCGTACGTTGGACGAACCCTAAGCAGACAAGAGAGGGAGAGAATCCCTTTGGATCCGGAAATCAAGAGGCTCATCGACAGCTTGAAGAACGACGTGGACAACACAACGAGTGCTGTTGTAAGTGGCGGAATTGCAAACGAAAACGTGGAGGAAACTGAGACCATGCATGTGTCAGCGGTATCAGCTCTTCAACATTTGGAAAGCCGACATAGTGAACAAAGATCGTTTGAGAATGTTCCTTTACTTTCCTCGTCGGTTTCTGATAACTGATAGCATACTTTTTGGGTTGCTTTTCAGGCCGACGCCATTGGGGATTCAGAACTCTAAAGGAAGTTGCTGGTGTGCGTATTAATTAAAAACTCATAGTTACTGGTTCAACTTAAGTTGAGAGTAACCGACCATAGATTCTTTTTAGAAACGGAGACATGGAAACATATGTGCATTTTGACATTATGTGCTGTTGTTTGTTAATAAAATTGTGTGGTTAATAAAAATGTATTTGTTACCCATCTCACTCCATGCGTTTTCCTCATATTATCAGAACAGAAGTCATGCAACAGAAGAGGGCTCTCAGAGAAGTATTGGCATAACTATAAAAGAGAGATGCCTTGATATTCTACGTAGCAGGCAAATCATGGACTATGGGTTGTCTAAGAGGTCCTACGTGCTCCAGCAGCAAGCTAGTAGTAGGGCCATGTGGATCAGCATCATTTTCGGAGAATCTTCTTCGAGAACGGTAAGAGGAGTCCCTGGACAGTCCCGGATTGTGCCTTCGCTGGATTCGACATTTTTCACGGCATTTCTTCATCATGGATAACACAATAAAAATCCAAATCAGGGCGCAAACAACAATCATTAAGGAGAGTAAATAAAGATATCCATGCTCATCGAAATGATCTCGCAAAACAGTGAGTTCACGATGCATGAATTTGTAACTATCCTTCACATGCTGGATTACTGTAGTCTTGTTAAAATAAGGAAATTGTCTTCGTTCTTCTTTCTCTTCGAGAGGGTTTTCCGTAGAAGCCATAATGAAAGGTACATTTACTATATTCAACAAAGGGCTCAATTCCTTGAGTCTGGGTGCGTTAATCATCTTTATAGCTGTACAGGTAAAATTCAACAAAATTTGGGCAGCAGCGGGAATGCTGATAGGGGTGTCTCGACCGGTGCATTCCTCTATTATTGAGCTAGGCTGTCCTTTTGAAATTACTATTTCAGTATTTTGCTCGTGAGGGATAATCTGCATCTCATCTTTTTCTTCTCCTTCCTCTAATTGAGTGACGGGGCAGGATCCGATCAAACTTTTTCGTTCTAGAATAGACTTAATACATCCATTCTGCAAATCAGGGAGTGCATCCATAGCAGTGCAATATTTACATACATTAACAGAGGTGGATGAGAGGCAGTGGAGATCATCATCAGGTTTTAAATAATATAGCTTATCGTCCCATCGATAAATTCTTTTTTCATTCAATGAGACTTTAAACCACTTATTTTCAAGCGGAAAGGGGAAAGGCTTTAAATCATATTCCTGTAAAATTTGCATAGATTCCAACCACGGTGCAAGTGTTACGGCGTCCAATACACATTTCTCATGAATAGTGGAGATTTGAGCTAAAGGCGTGCATTCTGAAGATAACTTAATGGCTGTTAGTGGCAAACTGGAAACAAAGTACATTAACTTACGTTCCTGTTCCTTTTGATGGTCTGTGGGAACTCCTTGGATTTTTAGCCATTTCTCTACCCACGTAGCGAAAGGAAAAAGCATCTCAGGGAATAACCCAATTGTTAGTTTTTCCGCAGTAGCCACCAAACGATCAATCAAACTATTAGTTGTATCCAAATTAATAGCCAAATTATTAAAAACCTGTTCAGCAGTTATATTGCTGATGTCTAAATCCTCCCCACTAAAACGAAAATCGCGAAGAAAATTTAAAGTTTGAACAATTGTATCATCAATTTTCGGATACAAAATGAGATCTGTATCCAACTGAGGAGTGACTTCTTGGCTATCTTCAGTGTCTCCCAAAGGCCAGCTGGTCAACTTATCCAAAGCTAATGGAGACAAAT
Source organism: Candidatus Nanoarchaeia archaeon (assembly GCA_035299525.1). Classification (GTDB taxonomy): domain Bacteria; phylum Patescibacteriota; class Minisyncoccia; order Phycocordibacterales; family DATGWK01; genus JAHFLV01. Next base: position 6,949 of record DATGWK010000075.1, on the reverse strand, counting down.
TATAATCAATGGAATTGTAACTGGTTGTAAAATAGGACCATTTGTTAATAATGCGATTAACATGGTGAGTAAGAGTATCCAACTTATGAAACAAAGTCAAGCGCTGATAAGAGGCAGAAGGCGACAGAAGAACAATTGAGGACAAAGGACAAATACCTGCAGATTTTTCAGACGGGACACAAGTACGATACTTCCAAAATGCTTGTGGATCATTTTCTGCACCAAACTTCCCAATAGATTTTAAAGTAATCTGAATCAAACGGTGCAACTGACAAAAACTATAACCGTAACGAATCCGAAACCTAATAAATTTATATGTTTGAGGGATACAAAACTGATTAGATGGGACGACAGTAACGGAGTTATCTATCATCAAAGGAGTGACAGTTATTTCAGAAGTTAAATCAATTTCTTTGTCATTTGCCAGCCGAGTTTTGTCAATTACATTATTCACAGATGTTGTCAATAATGTCACAGGCGAAGTGGTTGTGCTCGAAACTGGAGTGGTCGTAGAAGGTTCCGTAACTTTAAAACCGGTAGTGGTGAAGGTAGTTGACGGTGTCGTCTTCGGCGTCGTTGTTGTTGAAGAAATTGTAGAGGTGGAAAAATAAGGGTTTTGCAATTTAAAGGTTGTAGTGGGGACCGTAGGAGCATGGGTAGAAAGAAAGAAAGGTGTTGGAGAAGATCAAGGGCGAGTCCAACTAGGACCTACGATCCGATGCGCGAAACAAGAGAAAACACAAGGAATGAAGAAAACAAAAGTCACTATCTTCATAATTCGTAATCAATATTTATCCTGTTTGTATCGACCAGACCACAGCGGCACTGAATCCTTCAATTTTTGTTTAGCAGTTTCAGCTGCTTGTTGCGAAGAGCCTTGTTGAGGAAGTGTGTCAGCATTAGTCAAGCGACCTTGATCTTGTACTGAGGACTGCGCATTATCCCCTCGTCGTAAATCAACATTGTTAGGGGGATTTACGATGGCGTGCCTACTATCAGAAATTGCAATTCTGTTACGCAGTGGGTAACGAGATGATCCTATCTCCCCAGTACTTCCTGGGAAAGTCCCAGATCCGGTAACAGAACGGCTTGGACTTACTTGCGACTCAGTACCCATCACTCGTGGTGACGTTCGTTGGGCACTAACAACCCTGTTGTTAGGTGCGTGTTGAGAATTATGGGGCACAGCCAGGCTATTTTCAGCATTTGAAGATCCAAATTGTAAAAACCTTGCTGCAGATTGCAGAGAAGGTAGCGCAGCCTGTACCCGCTCACGCATGGTTTTTGTACCTGAAGCAACGACAGTATCAGGACTAGAATTTCCATCAGAACTTGAGGAATCGTGACTCGGCGGCGAAAAGAAACTACCAGTACTTCTGGATGATCTAGTAAATCTAGATTGGTTTTCAGAAACCTTGTTAGCACTTCCTGAGTTTGTTACATTGCGTGCCGACGTTGATGGCTTTGTAAATATAGGACTAGGCCAAAACCTTGCAATTCGTTTACCTAACGCAGAGTCAGGATTAGTTCGTGCAAAACTGATAGGAATCTGTCCTTGAGGAGAATAATCCTGATTTAACTGACGAGGCGAAAAATTAAAAGGAAAATCATAAGCTTCATCGCGAATCTCATCCTCATCATTCTCATTAATCTCATCACTACCAAGGTCATTGTTAACAATGCCTTCGTGACATTGTTTCACCGTCTTTTCACAATCAGTAGAAAGAAGCGGTGGCAAAATTGGTTTATGTAACGATAGTGGCTCAATTTCAGAGTCCACCTGCGCTTCCTTCTCCTGCCGCTCCACCAATGGCCGAATATATGTAGCGTGTACAAAATCCGAAAAAGTTGAGTCGTCAGGCAACGTCAACTCCAAAATCTGATCACTTACAACCTTTTTAATTAAGTAGGGACCCTTATATTTACTTCCCCACTTTCGTCCTCCAGAAGTTAAAGGACGACTTTTTACCCATACCAACTGTCCCTCCTGATATTTAGGAAAACGTGCAAACTTATTTGCTCGTTCCATCGTCGACGCCTGAGCCTTTTGTATAGCCAGACGGGTTTGCTCTCTCAGGATCTTAATTTGATCCTCTCTCTTATCGAGATACTCTTCCAGTGTATCCAAATTACGTATATCCAACATACCTGGTAGAAAAGCCGAAAAATCCCTTGGCTTAATGCCAGTCAAAATTTCTAGCGGGCTTTTTCCCAATACAGAATGTATAGCCGAATTATGGCTCCAGGCAGCAAAACTTAATAGCATCGCCCAATTGGATACACTAGAACCTTCCAAATACATAGTAAGATAAGTATGCAGATCTTGATGAGCTCGCTCATTTTCTGCATTTCCTTGAGGTCGATAAGCTGCTGTAGGCGAATGCTTAGTGCCCATAAATCTACACAATTCTTGAAAAATACCAGCGGTAAATTCGGTTCCTCTATCAGAGACTATCACCTTAGGAATTCCATACCTGCATACCCATTCATTAAGAAAGGCTTTAGCTACGGTAGGTCCTTCCTTGTCTCGGATAGGTATAAATGCAATATAACGAGAAAGTTGATCCTGCACACACAAAACATATTGATATCCATATCGTGAAGGAGGAAGTTTTCCTACTAAATCAAGACTAACTTGTTCTAAGCATTCTGCCGGGGCTGGTCTAGCACTCAAAGGAGTTCTAGCTGGTAACAGCTTGTTCCTTTGACAATCTAAACATGAAGCAACATACGCTCCAATTTCAGTAGCCATTGACTGCCAATACAAAGATTGGCGTATGGCATTAAGCATACGTTTGTAACCGTTATGTCCAACAGATGGAGTATCATGATACAAAAACATAACTCGTTTCCTTAAATTAATGGGTACATACATTACTCGTACATTACCCTTACTAATACGGTAAATTAATCCATCAATCTTCTCATAACGAAAATCCTCAGTATTTCTAGGTACCTCAACTTCTGCGGTCTCTTTCTTCCAAATTTCTAAATCGAAAATAGGTTCAAACTCATTATTCTGCCAAGAGGGTGACAAATAAAAATTTTGAAACTCAATAGATTCTTCTGTAGAGCTCGGGTATCGACTCAGAGCATCAGCGTGTTTCATTCGCTGTCCGTCTCTGTGACGAATCTCAAAATCATATTCGTGCAACAATGTATACCACTTAAAAGCCTTTTTATTTGTCGTCTTCTCTTGACGTGCTAAATCCGTAACGGCAGTATTGTCCGTAAACACAATAAACTTATTTCCCCATAAATAACTCTTAAAATGATCAATGCCATATATCACGGCAGTCATCTCACGCTCGGTATTACTGTAACGTTGTTCAGTATCAGTAAATACCTTAGAAGCACAAGCTATGAGACGTTCTTTATTATTCTGCATTTGCGTCAGAATAGCGCCAGCTGCATAACCAGATGCATCCGTAGTTAGCATAAACGGTTCGTCAAAATTTGGAAAAGCCAAAATAGGTGCTTGTTGAAGCAACCTCTTAAATTGCTGAAATGCTGCTTCTTGTTCTTTCCCCCAAGACCACTCGTTGTCTTGTTTCAATAAGATGTACAAAGGCCTAGCCTTTTCAGCAAACTTAGGTATGAATATTCTAAAATATCCAATTAATCCTAAGAAGGCTTGTACATCCCTAACTTTCGCTGGTCTAGGAAAGTTGACAATAGAGTCCATTTTTCTTGGGTTCACCTTCAGTCCATCGCATCCAGTCAGAAATCCAAGATATTCTACCTCAGGTAAGAATAACTGAATTTTGGACGCTTTTATTTTTAGTCCAGCAATTTGTAGTTTGGACAGTATATTCTCCAGATGTTCGAGATGCTTTGCTTCGGTCGTTGAAAATACCAGAATATCATCAATATAAATAAAAGCGTAAGATCCCAAACAACCGGACAGAACAATTTGCATCAGTCTTTGAAAGATCGAAGGAGAATTTTTCAACCCCATGGGGAGTCGAATAAACTCCCAATGACCATCATAGGTACTAAAAGCGGTCTTTCGACGATCATCTGAATCAATCTCCAAATTATAAAACCCATGTAATAAATCGAGTACACTAAAATATTTAGCCTGATATAAGGCTTCCATAATCTGCGATATTCTAGGCAAAGGATGAAAATCAGTAATAACGTGCTTATTTAATCTTCGAAAATCAACTACTAGACGAAAACCACCATCCCGTTTAGGGACCATTAACGAAGGAGAATTATAAGGTGAAGAAGAAGGTTGCACTATCCCTAATTGCAAAAATTCCTTTATCGACTCCGTCATTTCCTGACGCATCTTGTAAGGAATAGGATATTGTGGTGTAAAAATAGGTTCAGTGGTGTCTAAAGGTATTCTAGGTTTATAAGCAGTACATAACCCAATAGTAGCTTTACTATTACTTAAAACACTACGATATTTCCACAAAAGTTGTTTTAAAGCTTCTCTGTTCCCTTTGGAACATCCACTTTTCCTCACAGCATCTTCTATAATTTCCTTCAACTCCTTATCCGAAAACGCAAAATCTTTAGCAACATCAGCTAAGCGATCTAGTTGTTCCAGCATTAATTCTTCTACAAGCTCTCCTTTGCTTTTAGAAACAGGTCTTCTCAAAGTAGGATCTCCAGAGGAAAATTTCCCTTCCTCTCCTGCTAGTTCACGGCCAGTTGAACTGCAGACCTGACCAACCTGTTCCCTTGTCTTGGAACTCTTCTTGACGCGTCCGTCCACGGCAACTGCTCCTGCCGTCCGGCGATTCAATAGTCGGGTCAGCTCGACTAAGTCGCCTTTTTCCCGACCCCTATCTTTCCGGGGTCGACTTTCCGATCTCACCTCATTTACCTCGCCGATATCATCTTGTAATTCACTTACATTAAATAGAAGCCAATCGTCTTCTACAATGAGTCCCCAAGTGACCAACTCACCTCGTTTCATCCGAATGGGTCTCCGCGTAACGTTTATAACAGGCAACGCTGTAACTGTGCCAGTACTGACTACGCACCCACCGATAACCAACCCATTGTTTAAAACTGTTGGCTCCACTAACACTGAATACTTCCTATCTATCCTCGGAAACTTAACAGGCAAATAGCCTTGCCCCCATTCCGGGATAAGAGAAGTATTCGCACATCTGAGACTTACAGGCTTGTTTATCTTTGTTCCAGCATAATGAAAAAGGGAGAAGGAGTCATTTTCCTTCTCACTTTCGTTCTCTACAATGGTTTTGTTCTCATTGTAGGGCTCCCATTCCATTCTTACAGAATGAAGCACATCTTTATTAACCTTAATCTGTCGAAGAAAAGGTACAGTTATCTTACCAATTCTTAAACATTTTCCTGGTAAGTCAATAACTGTTCCAATTCTCTCCAGAAAAATCTTACTTAAAATCCCATCAAAATCCTTCATTGGTGCTTGAACTACATTCATCTTTAAACTCCCAATCTCTTTTTCTTCAAAACTAAGACTTACTGGTTGCATACTACCCTTAACTCGTAACTTCGGTCCTCCTAATGTAGATATTCTAGCTCCAGTTGTATCAACTGGTTGGCTAAGTGGGACAACCGAATCAGAAACCAAATCGATGGTAGATCCTGTATCAACCAAAAATCTCAACAATTCATCTGAAAAAGAGGTTCTTAAAAGCACCACAGGAAGTTCTCGCGAGTCCCCCGAGGCGTTCTTGGGATCGCGTATCATTACTAGTTTTTTGATTGCATAGAATTGACTTCTTCATCCAATTCTTCTTCCAATCCAAAAACTTCAGCTTCATATTCCTTAAATTCATCATCATTCATCTCCTGTTCCAGATAAAACAATTCTCGTTCTTCCTCAGTATAATCCTGCTCGGAGTATCCTGGGTCAACTTCATATTCCAAGTTATAAAGAGAATTTTCCATCCTTCGACGAGTATTAAACTTTGCACGGCTCTTTATCATCCACTTTCTGGTGTTACTGTCTCGAAAATTTCGTTTTGAACCTTGGAACCGATCAATTCTCAAGTGGTTTCTCAACCTGGTAGGCAATTGACGCCTTCCACCTCTACCACTCTTCCCAGGGGTAAACCCCCCTCTTGATCTGTTCATTTCCCTTGGTCCTCGATTAAAGGACGTACCTTGATTGCTATTACCGGAGAAAGAGGTAGTAAATCCGGTCTTCTTCTTAGGGCATTGCCGCTTGGTATGTCCAGGTTCCTGACAAGACCAACACATGCCTTCAAACTTGGCTGTTCCATCAGCTTTCTTATTTTCCCGTCGAACCATAGCGTGGCACTCATCGTTTGTACTCTCTTCTACAGTATACAAATGATTAGTGCATTTCTGCAACATTCCTGCTGTAATTCCCCCTTGGATCCACTCAGCTTTTTTGGCTCCTTCTACCACTTGTTCGAAAGTTCGGTAGATTTCTGACGGCAACCTTGCCTGGATATCATTACGGAGGCCTGACATAAAGATCTTCATCAATCCAGATTCAGCCTTTTCAACCATACGATGGTATTCTCCCATCTCTTGATCATACATAGGATTAGGAATAGTTGTAGCGCCAGTGCTGTGTCTCAACACCTTGTACCTTCCTGGGTGGGAAGGGTACAAGGCATGAGCCGCAACCTGGATGCGCGCCGCAAAATCCCTGACGCTGTCTTTTCCTTGCGTCAATCCAGAGATGGCGTTCTCAGCCTGCAGTTTTTCTTCCTTATATCTTTCTCTAAGGCGCTGCATAAGCTCCGTAAAAGACCAATCCTGAAGGCGTACCGTTTCTGCCATATAAAAAGTCTTTGCTCGGCCCTTCAATCGGGGAATAAGAGCAGTCATTAGCGAACCTTCATCAACCCGATGGTTACGAATAGCAACCATCCATGCTTGCTCGAAGTTTCGCCATTCGACTTCGTTTTCGCCAGAAAACTCAGGGATGGAATTCAGCACATTAGAATCAAGCTTACATCCTTTATCGCCCTTC
>DATGWK010000074.1:0-7287 GCA_035299525.1 Candidatus Nanoarchaeia archaeon | reverse complement strand
AAGATCATCCTTGAGAACAACAACCTCTGTCTGACTCTCTTTCGGAATAATTTGATGATAGTCAGGAAAAACTCCATCGATCACTCGAGATGTAAGATATACGCCGTCGTACGCAATAGAAATTTGAGTTTTTGTTACTGAAAACTCAACATCACCGTTAGCCGCATCAAGAATTTTAATAATTTCTTGTGCATTCTTGAACGGAATCAAGATACTCTCAAAAGGCTTTTGATCTTTCAGTTTTACTTTCTTCTCAGCTAGTCGAAATGAGTCGGTTGCAGCGCAGATGAGTGTATCGTCATCACATTTCACCAAAATACTTGAGAGCTCTGGCTTAATACTGGAAACAGATGAGCTATACCACACAGACTTAAGCCCTCGAGAGAAGTCTGAACTTTTTATCTTGAAAGAGTTTTCCTTTGTAACCTCAGGAATTGATGGGAAATCGTCCGCAGTAAGAGATTTGATGGTTGTAGCTGTTTTTTCTGTTGTAATCTTCAACAAACCCGTTTCTGTTGTTTCAAGGACGATGTTTTTTTCGTACTGAGAATTATTCAAGAATCCCGAAAGAACAGAACCTGGAACTGCCACCTTACCCTCTTTCTGATTCTTGGCTGGAATTGTGATTTCAATACCGAGATCAAGATTGGTTGCTTTGATCGTTAGAGTATTGTTTCCTGTCTCAAGAAGAACGCATCCAAGAACTGGGAGTGAGAGATTCTTACCAGTTATTTTCTCCGCCTGTGCAACCGCTGCAGCCAACTTTTCTTTTACACATTCTGTCTTCATATTTTTATATATAAATACTACTACTAATACTAGGACTGTGGATATCTTGATAACAACGGAAAACCTTTTAAAAATAAGGATAAATCGACATTTTTTATCCCCACCATATGTTCACAAAAAAGAACTACATGTGCGCTTCTCTTAACTGTTGGGGAAATCCCCGATTTTTGTCCCCATGTTGTTTTTACATGTTCATTTGGGTATTCAGTAGTTTTACAGAAGTTTTCGACAGTTTTCATGGGGTTATTCAGAGGTTATTAACACTACGTAATGAGTGCCCGGATCTGGTTAAGTTCCTGACCAAGGGCGGAGTCATTCTTAAGGTCAGTCTTAATCTTCTCGCATGAGTGTATGACGGTTGTATGGTCACGCCCACCAAGTCGTTCACCAATAGAAGGATACGAAATCTTGAAATCTTCTCGAAGGATGTACATTGTTACCTGTCGTGGTCGAATCACTTCCTTCTTTCGGGTTTTCTCGTATATGCTAGCTTCTTCAATGTTGTAGAAATCAGCAACAATTTTGATCACTTCTTTGGTAGAAAGGGTTCGTTTTGCTGGCCGAGCGCTATTCTTGAGAAGAGTTTTTACTTCTTGAAGGGATAGTTCCCTACCCTTGAGTTGAGCTTGGCACACAACGGCATTGAGTACACCCTCGAGTTCTCGAATGTTTGTGGAGACAGAGGCTGCAATAAAGTCGATAATTTCATCCGTAAGAATTACCTCTTGGCTGCGAAGCTTTGCTTTGAGAATTGCAATACGAGATTCGTGATCTGGGGCTGGAATGTCCACGATCATACCCGCTGCGAAGCGAGAGCGAAGTCGGTCTTCTAAGTTTGGAATATAGTTCGGGTGTTTATCAGATGAGAAAATGATCTGCTTGTTGTTGTCGTATAGGTGGTTGAACAGATGAAAGAGCTCTTCCTGGGTTTTTTCTGTTTTAGAGAGAAACTGAATGTCATCCATAATCAATACGTCATATTTTCGGTATTTCTCTTTGAAGTTGTTGATCTTGTTTGAGTTGTGAGGGTTACTTTGAGCAGATTGAACAGATGAAACGTAGTCTCCGGCAAATTTTTCTGAAGTAACGTAGTGAATTCGCATGTCCGGGTACATATGTTTGAGGTAGTTTCCAACCGCCTGGATCAAGTGGGTCTTACCGTGACCTGTGCTTCCATATACAAAGAGCGGGTTATACACAATTCCAGGTTTCTTAACCACAGCCTGAGCTGCCGCGTACGCGAGTTCATTAAATGGACCCACAATAAAGGAATCAAATCCGTATCTAGGATTGAGGTTGTCTTCTTTGTTGATATAGAAATCTGAGAGCGGAAGCTCGTTGTTAAGAAGTGTGTTGATTGCTGGACGTTCTTCTGTTTGGGCCCGCTTCTTCTCCCCTCCTCTGCTCACGGTGTATTCGAGAGAGCGAATGGCTGGGGCTGTTGTGCGTAGGATCTTGAGGATTGTGCTGTGGTACTTTTTATGAAGCCAATCTTTAACGAAATTATTCGGAACACTTACAAACACTACTCCATCGTCTATTTTTGAGATCGATGTGTCTCGAAACCAGGTATTAAAGTTTGGCTTAGAGACGGAAAGTTCCATTTCTACCAGCACGTTATCCCAAAGTTTCTTATTGTCAGGCATCATATAGATTTGATCTCAGGATTATACCCTCGATGCAGCATTATAGACCTTGTGTCCCCTCGGGATCTATGTTCATAACATGTGAATAGGTTGTGAATTCAAAGATTTCTTCAAAAAGTCTTGATTAAAATTTAAATGTGTCGTAATATCGGGAACACATATGAAAAACGGTTTAACATACAGACCAAAGAAGCGAAAGCGAGCACGAAGCCACGGTTTCCTTCAGCGAATGTCTACCCCAGGCGGTAAGCGAACTATCTCTCGACGACGTTCAAAGGGTCGAAAAAAGGTTTCTGTCTAAGGTTTTTCCCTCTATAAATGCTACCTCGTAAGCAACGTATTCCAAAAGCGACTGCCCGCGAGGTGTTTATTCGTGGTTTTATTACCCCCACCCCCCACTTTCTAATAAAGGTCCTCAAGTCTGAACAGTCTGAAAGCCGGTTTGCGGTCTCTGTTTCAAAGAAAGTTGCTTCTACAGCCGTGTTGCGAAATCGGACTCGTCGTCGAGTATATAGTCTGCTTCGAAACTATGTTTCTCGAGCGAAAGGTGGCCTCAACATTGCCTTTGTTGCCAAGGCCGGGGCTCCCCTTCTCAAGGGACAAGTGTTGGCAAAGGAAATTGAATCCGGACTCGTGCGAGCAGGAATTCTCAACGTTGAAAGCCTTTAGTATTTAAGTACAATTATACAAATGTCATTTCTCTACCACACACTCGTTTACAACCCTCTTTATAACGGTTTGATCTATCTCATGGATGTTCTTCCTTGGGCAGATGCAGGTGTGGCTATTGTTATCTTTACCATCATCGTAAAACTCATCCTCTTTCCCCTCTCAAAGAAAGCGGTTACAACACAGCTCAAAATGAAAAAAGTTGAGCCAGAGCTCAATGCCCTTAAGGAGAAATACAAAGATGATAAGCAGCTTCATGCAAAGAAAACGATGGAGCTCTACAAAGACAATGGAATCAATCCCTTTGCAGGAATCATTCTCATTTTGATTCAATTACCCATCATTCTTGCACTCTACAAGGTTTTTCTTTCAGGATTCCAGAGTATTAACGCAGATATTCTCTACTCTTTTGTAAAGGTTCCTGCCGCAATCGATACGATGTTCCTTGGTTTGGTGGATATCACAGGCAAAAGCGTTGTACTCGCTCTCCTTGCCGGTATTTCTTCATTTATTCAGGTAAAACTTTCAATTCCTGTGGTGCCAAAGACTGCTGCTCGGGAAAACATGTCTAAGGAAGAGCGATTCAGACACGATCTCACACGAACTATGGGTATGCAAATGAGATATATGCTCCCCGCCCTTGCGTTTATCGTTTCTTGGACTATTTCAGGTGCTATTGCAGTGTATTGGATTACAAGTAACGTCTTCTCTATTGCACAAGAGCTTGTGATTCGAAAATCTATTAAGGAGAGTGAGGCTTCAGCTAAGTAACAACTAAATCTTAAGACCCCAGAGTCGGCTGTCTTTTTTGTTTGTAAGGATTACATACTGTTCGTTTGGATCAAGAGAGAGATTTGTTGCATCAATGCTTACTCCAACAGTTTCTGGGTCAATAAGTAGCTTTGTTGTGCCGCTTACGGTATCAATCTGCCAGATAGCATCGTCGAAGCTTACCCTGCCCTGGTACCAGTCATCAGGATATCGTCCACTTGAAGGAGATTTTGGTACACCACAGTATACAAGCGACCTCTTTGCTGACCACACACACTTATCGGCGAGAGTTTTGATCGTAAGTGGGCTCGCTGCTCCAGTTTTAATATCAAACATACTTGTTTGGAAACCGCCATTTGTGCTTTCGGAATAAATAACCTGGCTCGAAGATGCGTTTGCAATCGCACTAAGGCCCGTAAGACCGCTGAGAACTCTGCTTAGGGCGCCCGTATCAGATTTGAGGAAATAGAATTGGCCGGGGGTCACTGAGCTTGGTTTTGAGTTAAGGGCGATAGTTGTTTTGTTTACCCATCCAAGATTAAAATCCTTAACCGCTGATTCGTAGACTTGTTTTGGAGTTTGTGCGGTTGCCACAAAGACTCGTCCCCCGGTGTCATTGGTTACGAGGTATGCGATTGCACCAGTTGTGGGTTCCACAGAAAGGCTTTGAATGTTGTCAGGTAAGAAAGATGTTTTAACCTCTTGGAACGCAATTTCTTCTGATGAACTTGTGGCCATTTTAGTGAGTGTTCCCACGATGCTTTTGATCGTTTCTCTATCACTTGTAAGGTATCGCATCACGAGCATTTTCCCGTTGTTCTGCCAGAGAGATTCATAGACCTTTGGTACTGTTGTATTAGAAATTCGTGTTGAACCAGTAAGAGTAAGTTTTGACTCGAACACATTACCTGTTGCCTTGTCGGTGTATCGAACATAAGGAGTTCCAGTTGCGATGAACGCAATCGCGCCTGATTGCGGTTCACTAGAAATCTGCCAGAAACGTGCGGGTTGTGTAGCCACATTTCCCGTACTCGTTGTGTTTGGAGTGGTGTCTCCTGGAGGTGGGTTGTCAGTAGGCGTATTGCCCGTTGTCCCGAATGGAAAGAAATCACCGATACTGACTCCGTCGCTAAACGGGCTCTCGTCCCCCGCCCCTCTTTGACCAAAGAACCAGAAAACACCAAAAGCAATAAGACAAAGAACGATGAGAATGATTAAAATTTTAAAAATCGTTTTCATATTATGGTGTTGTTGGTGTTGTATATGTTGGTTCACATCGAATTACGTATCTGTCAGTAAACCCAGCCGGACACTCTCCATTTGAAGGGTTGGGTATGCTTTGAATTCGTGGTTGGTCAAATGCGCATGAACGTTGAGCGTTTGTTTTTGCGTCTTGGCTCGTGAATGGGTATGTTCCACCAATTGCTGTTTTCAATGGAAGAGCGCTGCGTGCCGGGTCGTATGAATAACAAATCTTATATTTTTGGTAATACCCATTTGTTGTGTTGGTTGGTGTTGGTGTTCCAGGGTTGGTGCCCGTTGTGCCTGTGTTCCCTGACGTTTGCTGCACAGGTACCGCGTTTGGATTAAATTTGAATTCGAGTGTTTTTGGATTGACTGTATACAAAATAAGGTATGCACCGATTGCGAGCAAAAGACCAAGAATTGCTTGTTCGATTCTCTCCTTTCCCTCACTCTTTCCCCCAATAGCATCTGTCGACATGTACTGGATGCCTCCGATCGTGATTTGAATAACTGCCATTACCGATGCTAAACCAATAAGTAATCTAAAAATACCAACGAGATAATTCGGTAAATTCTTTGCAACCTGCTTTCCGGCGTAGTCACCTGTTCCTTGTTGTGTGGTCTCTGGAAGCGGGCTAAGTGGTTGATATTGGAGCTGAGCATTGGCAGCAAATGGAATGAATGCAGTAAAAAGGATTGATGTCAGAATCATTCCGAGGAACACGAAGCCGAATTTTTTGTGCATAGTACTCATGGTTAAAATGTGGTTTGGGTGTTGGTGCTCTCATTATTATACGCAGCAAACATTTCAGCTGTTGCTGTCTGCATGAACCGTTCAAGATTTTTTACCGCAAGAGAGATCGATGATTTACCACTTCCCTCTGCCTGCGGCTTCCTTACAATAATCTCTTCGCCGTCTTGGTTTACGACATTGTTGTTTAATTTCCATGTATAGGAGAGCAAATTAAGTTCTTTTTGATCGTTTGAGAAAAAGAATGGGACGGCAACAACATTAGCCTCGTTGCTCGTTAGGTTAAAACTTTGTCCGTTCAGTGCCGTATTCATTCGTACGCCATAGAGTGGATGGTTTTCATAGAAGACGATTTCTGGATCAGTGTTTGGAATTGAAACGCTTGCAGAAGATTTGTATACCTCATCTGTTGATGCGACTTCAACAGAGACCGTAAGTGGTTTAGGAAGAACTGACGGAGTGATCTTAAATGCACGTTTTCCATATCCTGAAGCTCCTCCATTCACCTTCCCGTCTAGAGACCATCGGTATGTGAGTTTGTTTGGATCAAGACGAACACCAGCAGAATTGCTAATAAAGGGTTCCGCAACTACAGTGATCGGGTCTTGGGTTGAGTGAAGTGCCTTTCCCTTATAAAACGGTGGAGTAAAAGAGTCTGCCTGCCAAATAAGATCTGTAACTGTTGGTCGAAGTGTTACGGTTTGAACAACACCTCCCATGTTGATGGTTATCTTGCTTGTAGAGCCAATTGCGCCCGTCTTTGTTTGGAATCTTTTGATACCAGTTCCAGAGGTGACCACCTTCCCGTCTACAGACCACCTAATATCTACACCGTTTAGATCACGAGTAAAATCTTCAACGACAATCGTTACTGTTTCGTTTGGACCGGGACTTGCCGGCATTACGTTTACCTTGAGAGCATCGGACTGGGCGTGTGTAGAGAGCGGTACAAAGAATAAAATACCGAGAACTATGAATATGGCAGAACGAAAATAAACGAACAAATTCATATATTTATTTTATCATGTTAGGTTACACTTCTGTTCACATCATTTTTATTACCAAGGACACGAACTCCTTTGGAAATATTCTGTCGTTGCGCAACCTGACTTCTCTGTAGGGCCAACTCCGGATTCGTAGTTGTTGCAACAGCATTTGCTATAGCCGGTGGGGTTTTTGAATTGAGATATATTCGAATGACCATGAATGTCCATGCGGGCAAGGCATTCACAACGGGAATAAACTCAAGTAATGTACCGAGCCCCAGTGTTTTTGTCGTCTTTCCTTGAAAACGAATACCGTGGAACCAGAACCAGGGTAGAAAGATAAGGTATCCAAAAATAGTAAGAATTGTGTTGGCAATAACACCAATAGCAAAAAATTCCAAAATGATCTGGATAAGATCCATGACGATCG
>DATGWK010000073.1:0-4408 GCA_035299525.1 Candidatus Nanoarchaeia archaeon | reverse complement strand
CTAAGATCGGCAACGCTCGCAAAGTCACCGAATTTCTTTGCAAACTCGTCATTTACTTCTGGAAGTTTTGGTTCCGCTTCACCCTCAGCAGCAGGGGTAGCCATATGTTTTCGCAAGTCTTCTATGATCTTGTCGATTTCTTTCTCGTCTACTGATTGTGGTGCATCCGGAATAGATTTTTTTGCTTCGATCGCCAGCTTCTTGTAGTTTTCAAGTGTAATTTCTGGCATCACCGCAGTTTCAATAACGAAACCAAGTGGGTTACCCGCCGCAATCTTTGTAATAGAGATTGATGGCATACCAATCGCCCGAACGTTGTGTTCATCTAAAATGTCACCGTATGCATTGTTGATTACGTCCTCTGCTGCTCGTTCAAGAATTCGAATTTCACCGAGGTGTTCTATCACCATTGCCTCTGGAGCCTTGCCCGCGCGGAAACCAGGGAGTTCAGCGGTTTCTTTTGCTTTTTTGATCACTGCTTGTCGAGCCTGATCGAAATGCTTCGCTTCGATTTCACCAGTAATTTTTACCTTAGATTGAGGTAAGGCTTCGATCTTAATATCTTTGTGTGTTTTTTCTTTCATGTAGGAGACAGTGTACCCATGAAGTCCTTATTTTGCAACAAAAAACCGCCTTGAGGTATCGAAGGGCGGTTTTTATGTTTTTTGATCAGAGTCCGTTATCAATGTTATCGATATCGCTCTCACTAAATGCCTCGAGATCGGTTCCAATTGCTGTTGTTTCGTCAGAGCTACTTTGGTTTTTGATTCGGTTCATCTCGTCTGATGATTCGGTGTTATTTTCCGGGACATTGTTTGCTGGAACAGTTCGGTTGGTCCAGAAATAAATACTACCAAGAGTGATCATGAGAATGATGACTATGAGACCAATTGTTGGTCCGACCGATCGTTGGTTTGTTGTTTCCATAGAAGGGGGATTTTGTGATTAATTCAATGTTCCTTTAACATCAACTCTCACTTCAGGTTTGATATTGGTGATCGCCTGAACTAGATTTCGATGCGCTTGGATCAAATGCTGCTTTGCTTCTTTGATGTGAGCTATTGTTTTTGCGTACGCAGCCTTCACATCATTTTTGCCCGCGGCTATACCGTTCTCGGTTTTGAAGGAAGTGCTTGCCTCAGCTGTTGCGCTTGCAGCGAGTCGTAGTTCTTCACGAGCCTTTGTTACGAGCTCAACACTTGCTTTTGTATTGATACTTGAATCAATCTTCTCGATTCGTGATTCGATACGGTCTGCAACTTTGATCAATCGCTCATGAATTGCACCGAGCCGTGCGATAACACCCTCAACATGAGCAGAGGCTGTTACAGAACCATTTCGTTTCTCGCCATCGTTTCGTCCATCAGCTTTGTTTTTGTCGTCGATACTGCCTTCGCCTCGAAAGAAGTTGTTCAGTAACCCCGGCTCCTTAACTGCGTTTTGGAATTTTGATCGGATTGTAGTTTCAATTTTTGCACGACATGCTTTTGCTTCATCTTCAGTTTTGAGTGTTGCACAACGCTCGGTTTCGCGTTTGATTGCCGCTTGGATTTCCGCGTTTATTGTCGAGGTAATTTTTGCTTGGTCGTCTGTTTTTACTTGTCCAGAAACATTAACATTAAGTGATCCACGGTTAGCTCCAGTTTCTGTTTCACGCGCGCTTGCAACACCGGTTACACCAAGGATGAGACTTAGGATAAAGAGGAAAATAATTATTTTCTTATTCATACGTTTTTATTAACTGATAATCCGAATCTTTCAAAAATCAAGACGTTATCTCGTCTATTGTATTACATCAGTATTTTAGTAAACCCCATTCTTTCTGTTCTGTTACCAAAAAACCGCCCCTCCCACCTCGCTCTAAAGAGCTTCGCGGGACTGGGGGCGGTTTTTTGTGCTTGTTATTTCTTAGGGAATTTTGTTTTGTATGCTGCGAGACCTTTGTTAAATGCGTCCACGGCGTCTTTCTTTGGCAAGAAGCCCTTCACCTCAATCTTTTTTTTCTGGAGCACTTTGTATGTTGAGTAGAAATGCTCGATTTCCCTAATGGTGTGAGGGTTGATATCGTTCAAGTCTTGAACATTGGCCCATCGAGGATCATCTACTGGAACGGCGATGATTTTTGAATCACCCTCTCCGCTGTCGATCATGTCCATGATTGCGACCGGTCGGACTCGGACAAGAATTCCCGGAACCAACGGATATGTCGTGAGGATCATTACATCGACTGGGTCGTTATCCTCCCAAAGTGTTTGAGGGATAAAGCCGTAGTCGAAAGGGAAGTCCTGTGCGCTGTGAAGAACACGGTCAAGTGAGATAAGGCCGGTTTCTTTGTCTACCTCGTATTTATTTTTCGAACCCTTGTTGATTTCAACAATGACATTGATCTCCTCTGCTGTGCCTGGTTCAACATCGTGCCACAAATGCATTTTGCTCATTTTTATTTTAGTTAAGCTTGTACTTCTTCTTGACTACCGTCTTCTTCGGCAACTTTTTCGCCCTGTGCTGATTGAATATCAATTTTCCAACCAGTAAGCTTTGCGGCGAGGCGTACGTTCTGACCACCCTTACCGATAGCGAGTGACTGCTGGTCTTCAGTAACAGTAACTGTAGCAATCTTTTCTTCCTCTTTAATATCTACAGAGAGAACTTTTGCAGGAGAAAGAGAATCCTCAACAAACTTTTTTGGGTCGGCTGACCATTCGATGATATCAATCTTTTCGCCACCGAGTTCGCTCATGACGGTTGTAACACGCACGCCTCGCTGACCAACCATGGAACCAACAGGGTCAATGTGTGAATCACTTGATGCAACAGCTACCTTGCTTCGTGAACCCGCTTCTCGCGCAACAGCCTTGATCATGACTGTACCAGCGCTAATTTCTGGAGCTTCGAGTTCAAACAACTTCTCGAGGAATTTAGGATGTGCACGTGAGAGTCGAAGGAAGATGCCACGAGGTGATTCTTCTACTCTGTAGAGGTATGAACGAATTCGTTCGCCTTGAGCATATCGTTCGCCAGGGATCTGGTCTTCGTAAGAAAGCATGCCTGTTGCTCGGCCCATATCGACGAAGATGTTACCTCGCTCGATCCGTTGTACGGTACCAGTAACAATTTTACCTTCTTGCTCGCCGTATTCTTTGAGAACAGCGGTCTTTTCTGCCTCTCGGATCTTTTGAATAATGACCTGCTTTGCAGTCTGAGATGCAATACGGCCGTAGTCGTCCTTTTGTTCGAGAGGGAAGATGATTTCATCACCAAGCTTTGCATCTCGCTTGAGTCGCTTAGCATCAGTAAGGAGAATGTGGTGTTCAGCATTGAAAATTTCCTTCTCAATAACTTCACCGGCCTCATTTGTCATAGTTTTTTCCTCTTCTTCGCTCAATGGATCAAAAACCACCGTTGATTCATCAACAACGATTTTCACTTGTGAAAACTCCGCTTTTCCAGAGTTGAGGTCGAATTTAGCATGCACAATCTGGCCCTTTTGGCCGTATTCCTTCTTATATGCAGTTGCTAGGGCCATTTCGATAGCCTCAATAACGCGTTCACGGGGAATACCACGCTCTTGTTCAAGCTGTTCTAAGACAGAGTTAATTACTTTTAGGTCTAACATATGTATTTTAAATTAATGAAAGTAAGGTGTTTTGGAGCAAAAATGGCAATTTTTGTAAAAAAATAGCCCGCCCCAAGGCGAACTTACTGTCGATCAACACTAGCAAATTATTTACACACTGTCAAACCAACACATTCCTATCCACACTTGCTCGTGACTATTTACAAAGCGTGGACTTGTCTGTGATAAAATTTTGATAACTGGATTTCCAGTTCTTTCCGATTTTTCTGGTTGTGTGATTACAAGTGTTAAATAAACAATCTATTAATGAGAGCTCTTTTAGATAATCTTGCTCGAAACAGAAAAATCATAGTTTCTCTGGCATTTGCGCTGGCTTTGGTTGGAGTTGTTTCAGCTTCACAGGGTTTTATTTCTGATTCAAGAGCTTCTGCGGCTGAAGTTATTCGTACAAACAACACAAGTGGAGGGGAGTCGGGTACAAAGGGTGAGGCAAATGGTGATACCAGTACAAAAGGTGATGGAAAGGGTGATCTCGGTGAAAATGGTAAGGGGGGTGAAAGTCAAAGCAACACCAATAGCAGTAGTGAGCTCTGTGGCTTTGCGTGGGGTGCAACAACAGAACCAATAACACCAAAAATGGGTGTTGGTTGGATTAGTTTCAATAGTAAAGATTGTGACGTAAATGGAGATGGAACGGTTGATGGTTCTGACGGTGCAAACATCGCTTGTCCAGTGGGTCCAATTACTTCGTACGGCGTTACCGTCGATGCGTCACAAAATCTTGATGGATATGCATGGAGTAACACTCTCGGTTGGCTTAAGTTCGGCGGT
>DATGWK010000072.1:0-4655 GCA_035299525.1 Candidatus Nanoarchaeia archaeon | reverse complement strand
ATTATTCATCCGATCCCACTTCAATACAAACTCGACGACAAACCAATCCTAGGTTCTACACCAATCGGCCTTCGTGGTAATAAGCTCGAATGTCGCATGCTCTTTATTACATGCCTCGAACATCACTTACACACACTGATCGAAGCTGTCGAGGAAGCTGGGGTTGAAGTTATCGACGTTATGGCTGCGCCGATGGCAGCAAGTTTGGTTACTCTTACCAAGAGTCAGAAAATTGCTGGTTGCGCCCTGGCAAACATCGGGGCTGAAACACTTACGCTTGCCGTCTTCGATGAAAATAAACCACAATCAGTGGCAGTATTTCCAGTCGGTTCGAGTAACATCACAAACGACCTAGCGCTTGGTTTCAAAATCGCACTCGATGAAGCAGAGCATCTCAAAGTTGGTGGCATCACAACTTTTAGTATCCCCCGGAAGAAGCTTGATGACATTATTGATGCTCGACTCGAAGACATGTTTGATCTTATGGGGGCACACCTAAAAAAGGTTGGCCTCTCAGGTCTTCTTCCTGCTGGAATTATCATTACCGGCGGTGGCGCAAGTATTAATGGCATAGAAGAAAATGCAAAGTCTTCCCTCCTTCTCCCTGCAAAAGTAGCTTCGCTCCACGCAGGCGACCCAACAAAAAGTCCATTCAAGAACAGTTCATGGTCTGTGGCATATGGTTTGTGTTTTTGGGGCCTTTCTACTGATGATGGTGGCTCTGTAAAGCTTGGGAACTTTGCAAAGCGTGCTAAGAGCAAGGCTCTCGCATTTATCAAGCAGTTTTTGCCATAAGGGTTCACCTACTTCGTCCTAGATATAGAAACGATTGCCCGGATTGGTCAAGAGTTTTCAAGGCGGTTTTCAGTGTGGTATCATAGAGCAACGTTATTCGACATTTTAGGACTGAGAGAGCGAGAGAACTCGCTTCTATTTCCTATTGCGGCAAGCGAGGAGCAAAATGAAAGCTTGTTTTTATTTTGTCCGAGTGAAGACGCAAGAAAGGGGCCACCCTTTATTATGTTGAAAAAGTAATTTATTTTTTATTAAAAAATACTATGCCCCAGATCAAACCAGAAGTGGAAACATTTGCGCGAATCAAAGTCCTCGGTGTTGGAGGTTCAGGCCGAAACGCGATCAATCACATGATCAGCTCAAAAGTACGGGGCGTTGAATTTATTGCGATCAATACTGACGCGCAAGACCTTCACAACTCTACTGCGAAGAAAAAGATCCACATTGGTAAAAACCTCACTCGGGGTTTGGGTACGGGCATGAACCCAGAACTAGGTCGGCGTGCAGTCGACGAGGCACAAGAAGAAGTTCGGGAGGCAATAGCTGGTGCAGACATGGTCTTCATCGCATGTGGAGCTGGTGGTGGCACAGGATCCGGCGCAGCACCACGTATCGCTCAGATTTCAAAAGAACTCGGTGCTCTCACCGTAGCGGTCATTACAAAACCATTCTTCTTTGAGGGTCTTCAGCGAATGCGAATTGCTGAACAGGCAATCGAAGAACTCCGAGGTGTGGTTGATGCAATGATTGTTATTCCGAACGATCGACTCTTAAGCATCATTAGCAAGGAAACTACAGCAAAAAGCGCATTTGCAATGTGTGACGAGGTGCTCCGACAAGCAGTTGAAGCGATTTCCGACCTCATTACAACTCCAGGTCTCATTAACATTGACTTTGCTGACGTTAAGGCGATTATGGAAAATGCTGGTCCTGCTCTTATGGGTATTGGTAGCGCTTCTGGTGAAAAGCGTGCCGAAGAAGCTGCGAAAATCGCGATTAATTCCCCTCTCTTGGAACTTTCAATTGCTGGTGCAAAGGGCGTGCTCTTCTCTATTGCTGGTGGCGACGATCTCACTATGTTCGAAATCCAGGATGCTGCGAAGATCATTACAGAATCTGTTGATCCGAGCGCTAAAATCATCTTCGGTACAATTCGAAATGATGGCATGAAGAAAGGAGAGGTTCGAATTACCGTAATCGCAACCGGCTTCCCAGAAACTTCTGTTCGAAAATCAATCTTTCAACAAGAGGTACCAGTAAAATCAACTCCATCTGCAGCGGAACGAAAAGCTGAAGAAGCTGAGAAAAAAGGAAAGATCTACAACACCCTTCCACCATCACAAAGCACGACTTCAACTCCAGTAAAAGTTGAGACTCCTTCATCATCAGAAAAGAAACCAATTCCACCACAAGCTGATGATATGGATGACGATGAATGGTCTGCGGTTCCAGCTTTTCTCCGACGTTCTAAGTTGAAATAGTTTAGTATTGCATTCCCTTTTCTCAAACACTGTTCCGTAGGGGCTCCGCAGCGTGACGGCGCGAAGACCGAGCAAAATTTCACTAGGAATTTTGCGTACCCAGAAGAACAGTATTGAAAGCCCGCCGCAGGCGTTTAGAAAGTAGAAATAATCTGTTAAAATACTCCAATGATTTACGATTTAGCGATTTTGGGCGGAGGCCCTGCTGGTGTTGCTGCCGGCGTGTATGCATCTCGAAAGAGACTTTCCACAGTATTTATTACCGCAAACTTTGAAAGTCAGAGCTTCGTTTCTGATGATATTCAAAACTGGATTGGAACTGTATCGATTAGCGGGCAGGAGCTTACCGAAAGCCTCCGAAAACATCTCGAACACTACGCCGAAGATGTTGTAAAACTTCAGATCGGTGAATACGTCAAAGAAATTTCAAAGAAAGATAAAAACTTTGTTATCACGACCGACAAGGGGGCGTATGAAGCAAGGGCTATATTAATCGCGACTGGAAGTATCCGAAAGAAACTCACCATTCCAGGTGCTGCTGAATATGAAAACAAAGGTCTTACGTACTGTGCATCTTGTGACGGACCAATCTTTGCTGACAAAGACGTAATCGTTGTTGGCGGTGGTAATGCCGGTTTCGAAACAGCGGCACAACTCCTCGCATATACAAAAAGTGTTACCCTACTCCATCGAGATTCGACATTCAAGGCGGATGCGGTGACAGTACAAAAAGTTGTTGCTCACCCAAACATGAGAGCGCTCACCGATATCGAAAGCATTCGAATCGATGGTGACAAATTTGTAACCTCATACACATTTAAAAATTCAAAAACGGGCGAAGAAACAACTCTTCCTGTTCAAGGTGTTTTTGTTGAAATCGGTGCCCTTCCAAACACAGAATTTGCCAAAAACGTCGTCAAAATCAACGAATACAACCAGATTGTTGTTGATCCAAGAACTCAGATGAGTTCTACACCGGGAATCTGGGCTGCTGGTGACTGTACAGACGGCCTGTATCATCAAAACAACATTGCCGCGGGCGATGCTGTTAAGGCGCTTGAGGATATTTATCTCTACCTCAAGGCATAAAATTCAAACTGTGGGCGATAGAGGACTCGAACCTCTGGCATCAACAACGTCAATGTTGCGCTCTACCAACTGAGCTAATCGCCCGTTAGCGATCAACTTTTGAGTATTCTTTTTGCAAAGATCTACCAAAACAGCTAATCGCCTGATAGGTGCAAGTTCCCCAATTTCTTGGGGTTTACAAGTCACCTTTTGAAAAGTACAACGAACGCTATTCTACCTCGAATGTGGGTTGGTGCAAAATCGAGCTGATAGGTGCGTGATACACTTATTTTGTAATTTACCCATTAAAAAACGAGCTGGTCTCCCAGCTTACGCCATGAATTCACCAATCAAGAAGGTAGCAGTTGTCAGTCTTATTGTTCTCATAATTGGCCTTTTCGCTTTCATCGCAATAACAATTGCACACATGACACGAACAGATGCTGAGCCTCTTGGAACAGAAACTTCCGAGAACCTTAATGCACAAGTTTTTCAGCCTGTAGAGTACGAACAATACAACTACTACAACCTGAATCTGGATGCCGATAGCGAGGCCCTACTCCGTTACTCAGATCCTGAAGTACTAACCAACATGCCAGGCACAAACTTTGATACCACCCCACCCACAATCACCGACGCCGTAGTTAGTAGCAACATACTTACCTTGTCATTTAGTGAAACCCTAAACCCGAATAGTCAGCCAGCAACCTCCAATTTCATTGTAACGTTCGGTTCAACAAATATCACTGTTTCATCAGTATCAGTAACTGACACACGAGTCATGCTGACCCTTGCTACAAACGCACTCCATACCACAGTAGTTACGGTTACACACACCCCAACCGACACACAGATCAGAGACCTTGCGGGTAATGCAAGCCCTGGTTTTACACGAGTTGCAACTAACTCCACACCCCCAATCGATATACCGACCGACACGACACCCCCAACGGTCACGAACGCTCGCATTTCAAACAAAACATTGACACTCACGTATAACGAGACAATCGACCAAAACTCAGTGCCTCCAACCTCTGCCTTCACACTTCGAAAAAATAACGGCTCAAGTGTAAATATAACTCGCGTTCGAATCAGTGGTTCATCTGTAATTCTTGATCTTGATACAAATCCGGGAACAGGATCCATTACTCTTAAATACGCGGTACCGAGTTCAAACCCAATCCAAGACGCGGTGGGAAATGATGCTCCGGCCTTCAGCAATCAAACGGTGACAGTTACCTCTGTCGTAACAACAAACACAACCTCAAATCCAAACACAACAAACAGCACAGTTCGATCAAACACAAACAC
>DATGWK010000071.1:0-15727 GCA_035299525.1 Candidatus Nanoarchaeia archaeon | reverse complement strand
GGTTGGAACCATAAGCTGAAGATAGTCAACCACAAGCATTTTCAAACCCTTTTCACTTTTGAGACGGCGGGCAATAGAGCGCATTTTGAGAATATTGTTTCCTGGTTGGTCGTCAATGTAAATAGGTGCTTTTGAAAGAGCATCGAGTGATTGTCGGATTGCTTCAAACTCATCTTCTCGATTAAGTCGACCAGTTCGGAGTTTCCACGCGTCTACGTTTGCTTGTGAAGCAAGCATACGATCAACGAGTTGCTGTGAGCTCATTTCCAGTGAGAAGATTCCTACTGGTGTACCGTGATTAACCGCAGATTGCCGGGCAATATCGAGGGCAAGGGATGTCTTTCCCATTGATGGTCGGGCAGCAAGAATAATCAAATCCGAATTTTGAAAACCTGAGAGTTTGTTGTCGAGTTCAACAAATCCGGTCGGAACTCCTCGGAGGCCCTCACCAGAGTTGTGAAGTTTATCCATTCGCTCCCAAGCTTCAGTAAGTTCATCCTTCAGTTCAAGGAATTTGTGTGTTGATGAGAAATTGGTTACATCGAATACTTTTTTTTCTGCTTTATCAAGAATTTCCTCGAGCTCAAGTGACTCCTCGTATCCAAGATTACCAATGTGTTCTGATGCTTCAATGAGTCGACGCATCATAAACTTTTTCTGAACAATTTCTGCGTAATATTTGGCGTTCGAAGAGCTCGGAACCATTTGAACGAGCTCAGCAAGAAATGATCCGCCACCAATTTGTTCGAGTTGACCGTTTTCTTTTAGTTTTGATGAAACTGAAAGAAGATCAATAGGACTACTCTTCTTGAATAGCTCCATCATTGTGTTAAATACAAGTCGGTGTCTTTCTGAATAGAAAGAATCTGCTGACACAATATCCATGAGCTCATACATTGCATCTGGTCGCTGCATGATAGAACCTAAAAGAGCCGCCTCTGCTTCGAGGTTCTGAGGAGGGATTCGCAAATTATTTCTTGATCCCGACATGCCACCCATAGTAACAGAGTGATTTGAAAAGTTTGTCTTGATTTTATCCATTTCCGTTTACAAACTGTTTATAGGTTAGGGATTGAATGAAACGATAGATTTTGTAATGACTGGACCAGTGTTACTATCCTCAATAAAATAGCCAGTATTTTCGATTTCTTTTCTAATTCTATCTGCCTCAATCCAATTATTTGACGCGCGAGCTTTTTCTCGTTCTCTTGATAACTTTTTAATATTTTCTGGAACAGAAGTGATGTAAGAAACTAAATCGTTGAGTCGAAGACCTAGAACTTCATCAAAATAATTGACCGCCTTAGTGTTTATTTTTCCTGCAGACATGTCATCAACAGTTTTGTGAAGAAAGGCAATTGCGGCCGGAGTATCCAAATCTTTTCCAAGTAATTCTTTTAGTTTCTCTTTTACTTCTTTTGGATTTGCAAAGAGATTTGAGAAGAAAGACTCCTTACTTTTTGCTAGGGCAATTTTTCGAACCAAAGATTCGAGTGCATTCTGTGCAGCTTTTACTGCTTCGAAACTAAACATAACTGGAGAACGGTAATGTGCGGTCAAAAGCCAGTATCGATAGGCGAGCGGATGAATGCGTTGTTCTTCGAGTGTGGCAAGGCGAATGAAATTACCTGCAGACTTAGCCATCTTTCCAGAATCAACCGTGACAAATGCGTTATGAAGCCAAAATCGAGAGAATTGTTTGCCGGTAGCTGCTTCAGACTGAGCAATTTCATTATTGTGATGGACAGGAATGTGATCGATACCACCCGTATGAATATCAAGTGTTTCGCCCAAGTATTTCATCGACATTGCTGAGCACTCGATATGCCAGCCAGGAAAACCAACACCCCACGGCGATTCCCATTCTTGCTCACGTTTCTCACCGACAGGAGAAAACTTCCAGAGTGCAAAGTCCGTTGGGTTTTTCTTTTCTGTATTTACACCGATTCGTGCTCCTTCTTCAAGGTTTGCAAGATTAATGTTTCCCAACTTGCCGTAATTAGGAAATTTGTTTGTGTCAAAGTAGATTCCGTCAGATGTTTTGTAAGTAAATCCTTTCTTTTCAAGTTCTGAAATGAGATCAATCTGTTCTTTGATATGCTCAGTCGCTTTTGGGAAAAGCGTCCCTTTTGTTTCAATGTTTAATTTCTTTAAATCGTCATAAAATGCATTTGTATAGAAATCGATGATATCCGAAACAGTTTTCTTTTCTCTTTTTGCTCCTTCCTCGACCTTGTCCGCTCCGACATCGCCATCACCAACAAGATGACCAACATCCGTAATGTTGATGATTTGTTTTGTAGAAAAACCAGCGAGTTTGAATGATCGCTTAAGTGTGTCTGCAAGAACATACGCGCGGAGATTACCAATATGAGCAAAATTGTACACAGTCGGTCCGCAGTTATACATTCGAACCGTATTTCCAGACGCGGGTTTGAATTCCTCAGTCTTTCCAGTCAGGGTATTGTGCAATTGCATGGGGTTATTTTAACACCTTTAGAAAAACTTAGAGAATTATTGAGGGGAAGTATGAATATCCGTTTGACTCGTTTTTTTAATTTGAGACAATGATACAAATGCTCGAAAGCAGAAAACGACTCACGTACTTCATTGTTGCCCTTCTTGTTGTTGGGGCTTCTTTTTTTACAGGACTTCGAATTGGTGAGAATAGCCACTCGAATGACGCCAGTCTTCCCGTCGCAAACCAGGTAGCACCTGCGGATGTTGGTGCTGATTTCGCACCGTTCTGGAAGTCATGGAAGCTTATTAATGAGAAGTTTGTTTCAACATCTACTACAACCGATCAACGTGTCACTGATCAGGAACGAGTCTGGGGTGCTATCTCTGGAATGGTTGAATCGCTTGGTGATCCGTATACGGTCTTTCTTCCGCCAGAAGAAGCACGAATCTTTGAAAGCGACATCGCTGGAAACTTCGAGGGTGTTGGAATGGAAATTGACTCAAAAGATGGTGTGCTTACGGTTGTAGCACCACTTAAGGGAACTCCTGCGTATCGTGCGGGCATCAAACCGGGCGATAAGCTTCTAAAAATTGATGATAAGAGCACTGAGAGGCTTAATACAGAGCAAGCGGTTCAGCTTATCCGTGGAAAGGTTGGTACAAAGGTGAAGTTATCGATTTTTAGAGAGGGAATTAAGGAGCCATTTGATGTAACGCTTACTCGTGCGGTTATTGATATTCCAACGCTTGATTATGAAATGCGTTCAGATGGAATTTTTGTAATTCGACTTTATAATTTTTCAGCGACATCACCGAACTTGTTTAGGGCAGCACTTCGGGAGTTTGTTCGAACCGGCTCCCATAAGCTTATTCTTGATCTGCGTGGTAATCCTGGTGGTTACCTTGAAGCAGCGGTTGACATGGCATCATGGTTCCTTCCTGCCGGTGAGGTTGTAGTAAAGGAGGAGTATCGTGACGGCAGTGAGCAAACTCTACACAGAAGTCGAGGATACGATATTTTTCCTGATTCTCTCAAGATGGTGATACTCATCGACAAGGGCTCAGCTTCCGCGTCAGAAATTCTTGCTGGTGCACTCAGCGAACATGGCATTGCAACACTTGTTGGTAATACATCTTTTGGTAAGGGTTCTGTTCAGGAATTAATTAAGGTCACACCCGAAGCTTCTCTTAAGGTAACAATCGCTCAGTGGCTTACTCCGTTCGATCACTCAATCTCAAAGAGTGGTATTGAGCCTGATATTAAGGTTATTCCAACAGAGGCTGATATTAAGGCTGTCCGTGATGTCCAATTCAATGCAGCAGTTAGCCACTTGCTTAAACAATAGGTTGGACTATACTGCCCTTACTATGAAAGTAATTTTTAAACGCGATTACGCAAAGATTGGTAAAAAGTTTCAAGTAAAGAATGTTGCAGATGGGTACGCGCTCAACTTCTTGATCCCTAATGGATATGCTGTTATGGCTACCCCTCAAGCAGAAAAGGAACTTGCTCAAATGATCGCCCAAGCTGAGTCAGATAAAAAAGTTCAGAATGCCCTTCTTGATAAAAATCTCAAAGCAATTGCTGAATCAAAAATTGAAATCAGAGCAAGCGCTAACGAAAAGGGTCATTTGTTCTCATCAATTCATAAGGAGCAAATCGTCGAGGAGTTAAAGAATCAGCTTCATATCGATATCACCCAAGACTTTGTTCATCTTGATAAGCCACTTAAGGAAATCGGGGAGCATAAGATCAAAATTGGAAATTCAGACAAACAAGGAGTATTGACTCTTGTCATCGGTACTCTTCAAAAGCCAAACTAGTAATAAAAAACCTCTCGAATTCGAGAGGTTTTTTGTTTATCCAATATGGATTATCTTTTTCTTCTTTGACGAGCTATCAAAGTGGGTTCTTCGGCCTGAGGTAATTGTTACGATACCAGACTTGAGTGCAAAGAGAGTATGGTCTACTCCCATGCCGATGTTTCGGCCAGGAATGATCTCGGTGCCACGCTGGCGTACCAAAACCGCACCCGCTTCTGCGTGTTCACCAGCATTTACCTTAATACCTAGGTATTTTGGATTTGAATCTCTACCGTTTTTTGTTGAGCCACCGGCCTTTTTTGTTGCCATAGTTGTTCTTTGCTATACTTAGCGTCGAATGAGTATACCGAAAGACTCCAAAAAAATCAACATTATTGTACTCATCTCTATTTGTGTGGTTTTGGGGATCATGCTTATCTCTGGAAGTCTCAAAATAAGCGCTATTTCTAGGGCTAAAGAGCCGATTCGGGTAGTACCACCAGTTCTTGATTTTACGGGTCAAAATAAGGCAAAATCAGCCCAATTTGGCATGGTAATAGCCTCAAAAACAGGCACAAAATACCACTTACCAGAGTGCCCAGGGGCAAAAACAATTGCCGAAAAGAATAAAATCACCTTTGATTCTATTGCAGCAGCTGAGCGAGCGGGTTATGCGCCAGCCGCTAATTGTCCAGGACTAAAAAACCAATGATTATTGTTGATGTAGAAACAACAGGGACAAATCCTGCCAAGAATTCCTTGGTTAGTATTGGTGCGGTTAATTTTGATGCGCCGCTTGATCAGTTCTATGAAGAGTGCCAAATCTGGGATGGTGCTCATATTGAACCAGCTGCTATGGAAGTGAATGGATTTACGGAAGAACAAATTCGAGACACTAAAAAACCAACAGAAGCTGAAACGCTCAAGAATTTTCTTGTGTGGATCGAATCAAAACAAAATCAGATCGTAGTTGCCCAAAATCCGATGTTCGATTTGGGTTTTCTTCAAGCTGCTGCGTACAGGGCGGGTGTAGATTACAAACTTGCTCACCGTTCACTCGACATTCATACCCTTGCATTCATGCATATGATAAAAAAGGGAATTGAACCCCCAATAAACAATGGTAAAAGTAATATTAATTCTGATGGAATCATGAAATACGTTGGAATTCCTACTGAACCAAGGCCGCATATTGCAATCAATGGTGCCGTATGGGAGGCTGAAGCGCTTTCCCGGCTTTTATACGGAAAGAATTTATTCAGTCAGTTTAAAGACTATCCGGTCATTTGCTAATACAATGGTTCAGGCTCAAAAAATCACAATTATTGTGAATAATCTTGGCGTTGGAGGCGCTGAACGAGTTGTTGTGAATGAGGTCCATGAAATGATGCGAATGGGTATTGATGTCAGTCTCATTACCCTACGACCGGTACCAGTCAAAAGTTTTATATCCGAACTCAAACTTCCTAAGGAAAAAATGTACGAAGTTCCTTTTAGTAATTTGATGGACCGAGGTGGGTGGAAGAAACTCGTCCCATTACTTAAAACCCTTCAACCAGATCTGCTCATTACCCAACTGTGGTATGCAAACACTATTGGTAGAATTGCTGCCTTTAAAGCTGGAGTAAGGCGAGTCATTTCCTTCGAACAAAATGTGTATGATGATCTCAAAACATGGAAAATGTATCTCGTTGACTTTGTATTGCAGTTTTTCTGCACAAAAGTGATTGCAGTTTCAGAAGCAGTGAAAGATTCACTCGTTCGACATTGGATTCTTCCTTCAAGAATTGAGGTTATTTACAACAGCGTCGATCTCGAAGCGTTTGTGGCTAACACAGATGGAAATACTTTTCTTAAAAATGAACAAAATTCATTTGTTTTTGGTTTTATTGGACGATTGATACATCAAAAGGCGGTAGATGTACTGATAGATGCATATGCAAATATTCAGCACAGAACCATGCTTGTAATTGCTGGACAGGGAACAGAAAGAGAAAACCTTGAGGCGTTAGTAAAGAAAAAGGGGCTCGAGCAAAAGGTAATGTTTGTCGGTGTCCAGAAGAATATTCCTAAATTTTTAACCTCTATTGATTGCTTTGTTCTTGCATCTCGGTACGAAGGCCTCCCCCTTGTTCTTATTGAAGCAATGGCTGCTGGTAAGCCGGTAATTGTTTCAGACTTTGAATCTGCAAAGGAGGTTGTAAATGACAAAAATGGAATTATTGTGCCAAAAGAAAACCCAGCGGCCCTTACTCAGGCAATGCAGCGAGTTATGGAGAATGCGGATTTGAGAAAACAGATGTCCGTTGAAGCAAGAAAAAGTGCAGAGAAATTCTCAATCACTAATCACGTGCGTGCTATACTTCGATACGCTAATTAATCTACACATGATTCTTTCGACGGACTGGAAAGAGTACCTCCATACTATAAGAAAGAGAGAGATTGATATTGTTTTTTCGCACATTCCTCGAACAGAATTCGAAACTGGTCTTGAAATCGGGGCGGGTGATGGCTACCAAACAACGCTTTTGGCGCCACATGTTGAAAAACTTGTTTCGTCGGACCTTAATTTCAAGAGGATCAACGATTCATTAAAACTTCCTGGAGTTTTGTATCAAGTTATTGATGCAGATGCGATCGATGGTAAGTTTGAACCTGGCACTTTTGATTTTATTTTTTCTTCAAATGTTCTTGAGCACCTCCGTGACCCGAGAAAGTTTCTTGCAGTGACTCAACCAATGCTTAGTAATGATGGGTTTGCGGTCCATATCATTCCAAGTCGCTGGATTAAGGTCTCATACCTTCTTTTTTTCTATCCAAAACTTGCACTTCTTGTATTGGATCGTGCTGCAGGAAAACTTAGAGGTAAGCCGGTGTTTCGTGGAGCGAACATTGATCTTGAGAACAACATTAATACTGATAAAAAGTCAGTTAGTACATTCTCTCGCTTCAAAAAGATTTTTGTTCCCACACCACATGGAAATTTCACAGGACATATTGCTGAGTTCATTGCATATGGCAGAAAGCAATGGAGTCAGATGTGTATTGAGGCGGGATATTCAATCGTTTCTGTTACTAAAGGGCCAGCATTTTCTGGATACGGATTTGGTCTCAATAGTTTCCGAAAAATCTTTGAAAAACTTGGAGTGAGTTCTGAGCACATTTTTATTTTAAAAAAACAATCAGATTTTGAACGTGTAGCCCGAACATACACAAACAGATTCCTTCACCGAGGAAGTTTTTATGAAAGGCAGAAATTTATTGGTGATTGGATGAAAAAGGAAAAAAACGCCAAATCATTTATTCAAGAATTCAGAAAGGATGTCGGTGATCCACACGGAAAGAAAGTGTTAGATGTTGGTTTTGGTAATGGCATCATGCTTGCAGAATTCGCCCGTGCAGGAGCGAAACCATATGGTCTTGAAACCGAAACCGCACTTCTCGCTATGGCAGAAGAGCGATTGAGGGCAGAAGGTGCAAGAATCGAATTAAAGATTTATGACGGTAAGACATTTCCATTTGCGGATAATATGTTTGATTATGCATACTCAACAAGTGTGCTTGAACACATGTCGTATCCGCAAGAAGTAATTGCGGAAATTGCTCGAACATTGGCTCCTGGTGGAAAGTTTTATCTTTCATTTCCGAATAAGTATGCACCAAAAGAAAGTCATACCGGTCTTTGGTTCATCAGTTGGCTTCCACGACCAGTTACTCAGTTTATTTTGAGAAAATATAAATCAAGTCCGCTCGAGGATTGGAATCTTCATTTTATTAGTTTCTTTACCCTTAAGAATATGGCGAAAAGGGCAGGGCTTGATATTGTGTATGATGTGCAGGGCCGAACGAAGGCACGTTCAACTCTCAAGAAAATTCTTGCAAAGGCAGGCATTCATTACGGAGTATTGCTCAAAACAGTCATCATTGTGTTGGTTAAACCACATGCAAAGTAATGAAATCTCCAATAAAAACAATTGAAGGTATTCCTTTTTATTCCGAAGATCGGTACTGGGGTAAGGCACCGAAAGAAGAATTAGAGAATGCTATTTCACTTATTGAAAATGAGGGCTGGGAGTCATTTAAGAAACATTATAAAAATCGATTCGATTTTACATTTGAAGAAAACAGAGCGGATTGGCGCTTTGTTATTCCCTTGAGTAAGAGTAGTAAGGTTCTTGATGCTGGTGCTGGTATGGGCAGAATTACCATTCCACTGGCTCGAGTCGTAAACAAGGTCGTATCTCTTGATAATTCATTTTTGCGACTTAAATATCTGAAACTCCGAGCGAAACAAGAAGGTTTAAATAATATTGAAGTATTAGTTGGAGATATTTTTGATTCACCGTTTGAAAAAGAAAGTTTCGATCTTATTGTTATGAACGGTCTTCTGGAGTGGGTCGGAGCAACAACTCGATATCCTGATCCGAGGGTCGCTCAGATTGAATCATTAAAAATTTGCAAGGGGTTACTCAAGAAGGACGGTGTTCTCTATATTGGCATCGAAAACCGGGCAGCATTGGCATATTTGCGCGGTGCAGATCATCTCGGAATTTATTACACGAGCTACATGCCACGATTTCTTGCAAATTGGTACACAAAACTACGAAAAGGAAGAAAATACGATACATACACTTACACGAAGGCTGGATACGAAAAACTTCTCAAGGAAGCCGGTCTTACTAACTACGAATTTTATTTACCGTATCCTGGCTACAATATGCCACGCGTCATGATTCCGTATACCAATCTCGATGCGTTGGCGTATACGATTCAGTCTCTTATGTCGGCAAAGGGTAAACGTGCCGCGCTTGTGAGATTGATTGGGAAGTCCCGACTCATGATCTGGATCTACAGACATTTCTTCTTTAGTTATGGCATCGTTGTAACAAAATGATTCAGGTTATTAAAGAAATCATTCAAAAGAATAAACAGTGGCTCGACAATCCAGAGTCAGAGCTTTCTTTTTTGAAAATGAATACTCCGGCGTCGGGGACACTGCCTCATGCTGGTAAGGTTCTCATTTTTGTTTTTGAAAAGGGTAAAAAGACCCCAACACTTTGTATTAAAACAACACGCACATATGAAGCGGGTGAAACGATTAAAAAAAACTACGAAAATCTCGTAACACTTTCTCAGTTCAGTAATGAGGCAATCACTACTGCAAAGCCACTTTTGCTTTTTGATAACAAAGAAGTTGTATTAAGTTTTGAAAGCGTGTGCCCTGGAACCAAATTTTCATCGGGTATCACATCGGTTGATACGGTTCTTGGTGCCTATATTTTATGGCAAAAAGATCTGAAGTCTTCGAAAGTATTGTTTGCCCCAGATCTCAACACTGTTACATTACAAACCATTAGTGCACTCGGCTTACCAAATGAAAGTGAGGAAGCTCTTATTAGAAAATACGATAGCCTTGGTGAAGACTCAAAATTTAGTCTCCCAGAGCTTATTCAGCATGGAGATATGACACCAGACAATGTGCTTGTTGACGGTGCTAAGGTTTACCTTGTTGATTATGACTATGTGGGACTTAGTAAGGTGCCTGGGTTTGATATCTTCCACTTCTTGTCAAAAACAGTTAAGCAAACTGGAGAATTTAAAAGTTATTGTGAGCTGTATCTTCATAAATATTTTGACGCAATTGGTGGAAATGTACAAAATATCGACAAACTCTTGTTTACATATCACATGCAAGAGTCCTTACGAAAGGGGACTGGTACTAAAAATGGAAATGAAATTGTTTCTGACTTTGAGTCTCTAATTATGAAATAACATGAAAATCGCTTTTATTTCTCGAGTAAATCTCGAATCAACAAGAACGAACGTCTACAATTTTTCCAAGACCTGTGAAGCGATTAATGCGACCAAGGGATTTCAAACTGTGTTTGTAACAACGGACCAGAAGAAAGACACCACCGCTTTTTTTGATCGAATGGGAATTCATGCTCCATTTGAGGTTGTAACACTTGCCGCAACCGATACCACTAATTCACGCGGTGGAAGTATGTGGCATGAGATCATTGCTTTTTCGTCAGCAAATCTTCATCTTGCGGAGTATTTGTTTAAAAAACGAAAGGAAATTGATGCGGTGTATTTTAGAGACGAATCACTTTTTCTGGTCGCACATTTTGCCCGAGGCTTTTTGAACAAAAAAGTTTTTTTTGAAATTCATTCAGTATATGAAAAAAAATTACGTCAGTTCAAAAACACTTTTTCCGTTTGGGTATCGAATGGCGTTGTGGCAATTAGTTCTGGTCTAAAAAGACATTACCAGAGAATAAACAAGAATATTATTGTTTCACTTTGTAGTGCGGCAGAAGAGTCCTGGTTTGATCATTCCAAGTCAAAAGAGGAATTTAGAAAGGAATTACATCTTCCGCTTGATACATACATTATTGGGTACATTGGGGTTGTTGGAATCAATCCAAACAATGACTACTACGAAATTGACGATGTCATCCGAAGTCTTAAGTCTCTTTCAAAAGACACACTTTTTGTTATTGGGGGAGAGCTTAATCAAAATGGTGAATGGCTACGAACTGTGGCAAAAGAGGCGGGTGTTTCAGATCGGGTGCTCATCTTGCCATGGATGGAACGAAAAATGGTTTCAAAGTATCTCCAAGCATTTGATGTGCATGTCATCCCAAAGAGAAAGAAGGATCTTGTTGGCGACTCTCCGGCAAAAATGTTTCCAAGCTTGGCGTCGAAGCGTCCGATTGTCGCTGGTAGAGCAGAGAGTATTCAAGAAGTTCTTACCGATGGTTACGATGCGCACATTGTGAAAACAAACGAGCCGCATGGTTGGGCGCAAGCCCTTTCAGAGGTTAGAGAGAATTCAGCACTCACAGAAACCATTGTTCGTGGTGCAGAAATAACAAAAACAAAATATACATGGGAGAAAAGGGGAGAGAATATCGGAGATTTTATAAAAAATACCAATGCATAATCGAATCAAAAGAATTATTCTTCTTGCCCAAGCGTTAGCTCGAGGGTCAGCAACAGAAACTCCAAAGAACTTTTCAAAAATTATTGTTGTTCTTACCGGAAAGCTTGGTGATGTCGTGTGTTGCACCCCAGTTCTTGCGGCAATTCGAAAATACAAACCTGAAGTAAAAATTATCGCCGCTGGAAATTCGAAACTTCACAAGGCACTTCTTGCAGAAAGTGGTTTGGTCGATCAATATCTGGATTTGGATACTAACCGAAGAATTGAGGCCATTCGACAAATAAAAGCCGACGCTGCATTGGTAACAGGTCCCTCGTTTACATATACAGCGGCTTTGTGTGCTGCGGGGGTTCCACTTGTTGTAGCTCCATCGGTGGTTGGTGGATACTCTCCATCCGAGACACGGCCGTATAAACTTCTCAAGAAATTTATCAAAACATATCCATACGGAATTTTTGAGTATGCCCCACGTGAACGACTTCGTGCACTTGAAATAATCGGTATTACTACTGATGACACAACCAAACGCTTAGCTTTTACATCTCAGGCAGAAAGGAATGTTCAGAAATTCTTTGAAGAAAGTGAAATCAGGCTAGGACAGGACTTCGTTGTAGCGATTTCACCAACTGCTGGAAACAAAATCAAAGAGTGGCCAGAAGAACGATTTGCGAAGGTTGCTGAACATGTAATTGAAAAACATAATGCAAGAGTGGTTTTGCTTGGTGGGGCAAATGATGCAGACAGAATTAGTGTCGTAAAAAGTTTTTTGAAGCCGGATACAAACGTTGTAGTTGCAACTCAGTTTAATATTGATGAATTAAAGGCGTTCATGTCTCAGATCAATTTGTTCATTGCTGTAGATACTGGTCCGATCTATGTTGCTGAGGCATTTGGAACTCCAACCGTAGATATTGTTGGTCCTGTTGATGAGCGAGTACAACCACCGCGAGGAAATATACATCGAAATGTTGTTCCAAAACGAGAAAAAGCTGAACTTTTTATTTTGAATGCACGTGCGTATAACGAAGCAGAAGCAATTCGTCAGACACTGTCGATTTCAGTGGAGGATGTTGCTAAAGTTGTAGATGAATTGATTGCGGATATCCGAAAGTAATGCGTGGTATAGTTTTACTAACAATGACAGTACACGAAAATAGTTTTTTTGGAAAAATTTTAGCTCGAGGTAGAAAAAATTCTATCGGAAAGCTTTTCTTGGACAAGCGTTTTGTTCATTATACATGGGCAAGCATTTTCGTTTCTGTGCTTAACATCTTTCTAATCTGGCTTTTTGTTGATATTTTTCATATTCATACAATTATTTCTACAACAATCGTTGTTGGTATGACTTTTGTAATCCGGTATGTATTTTTTGATTATTTGAGAGTCTTGTGACATAGTAATGCCTATGATTTCTGTTATTGTCCCAGTTTTTAATGAGCGTGACAGTGTGGGTAAATTGCACGCAGAACTACTCGAGGTTTTGAAAGGGGTTGGTCTACCATTCGAAATTATTTTTGTGGACGATGGTTCAAGAGACGGTACCGTCCAAGAAATCAAGAAGCTCAATCCTGTGCGACTTATCGCTTTTGCTCGAAATTTTGGCAAATCCCAAGCACTCCAGGCTGGTTTCCGCGCAGCAAAGGGTGACTACATTTTTACTATCGACGGTGATTTACAGGACGATCCTCATGAGATTCCTCATTTTTTAAACATGATGAAAAAGGAAGGCGCAGATCTTGTTTGTGGTTGGAAACAACGCCGACTTGACGGTGTGTCCAA
This sequence comes from Candidatus Nanoarchaeia archaeon, assembly GCA_035299525.1. GTDB lineage: Bacteria > Patescibacteriota > Minisyncoccia > Phycocordibacterales > DATGWK01 > JAHFLV01. Next base: position 2,739 of record DATGWK010000071.1, on the reverse strand, counting down.
AAATACTGTTTCGAAAATCGCCAACGGAATAACTCGACGAATGACTGGAACGACAGTTCATGATATGAATTGCGGATTTAAGCTGTATACAAAAGAAGTTGTAAAATCTCTAAACCTATACGGAGATATGCACCGTTACATTCCAGCAATTGTGGCTGGAATGGGTTTTGGTGTCACGGAGGTGCCAGTTCATCATCGTGATAGAAAATTCGGTGTCTCAAAGTACGGAAATTTTAGAAGATTGTTTAAAAGTGCCTTTGACTTCGTAACTCTTCTTTTGATCCGGCGCTTTATTGATAGACCAATGCATTTTTTTGGCATTATCGGAACTGTGTTTTCATTGACTGGGTTTTTAATTCTCGGCTATCTTTCTTGGATTAAGATTTTTAGCAATGCAACTATTGGCAATCGTCCACTGTTGCTTTTTGGTGCACTCATCGTGATTATCGGTATTCAGCTTTTTTCATCTGGTTTTTTAGGGGAGCTCCTCATTCGCCAACGTCCAGGAAGCAACCTCTATATTGTGCGTGAAGAAATTGAACAAAAATAAGTGGTGTAAAATCATTATTCATGACCACTGATAATTTCAAAAAGCATACTTCCACAAAAGTTCTACAGAGGTTTTTGATTAATAGATTCTTCAATACGCTTCTTGGTGAACTGGCTCTTATTAAACCAGCAACAATTCTTGATGTTGGCTGTGGTGAGGGCTTTACCCTCGAAAGACTTCGAAAGGCTGGTATCGGTGAAAAAACAATCGGTGTAGATTTTTTGGAGCGAGCAATTAAGATTGGAAAAGAAGTTCATCCACACCTTGATCTTCGGCAGGGCAATGTTTACCACCTCGATTTCCCAGATAATTCATTTGATTATGTACTGTGCCTAGAGGTTCTTGAGCATTTGGAACATCCCGAAAAGGCACTAGCAGAACTGCGAAGGGTGGCAAAAATGGGTTGTATTATTTCTGTACCCCGGGAGCCTCTTTTCCGACTCGCTAATTTCGTTAGGGGTAAAAATCTTTCTAGGTGGGGTAATGATATAGAACATATTCAGCATTGGTCTTCGACTGCCATTGCCAGACTTGTAAGTGGGTATTTTAAGGTAAATCAGATACGTAAACCGTTTCCTTGGACAATTATTGTTGGTAAAAAATATGAATAACGTGAGAACAATTCTTCGTGAACATTCCTGGGCAATTATTCTTGCGGTTTTATTGTCTATCCTTGTTGTGGCACCCCAACTCGTTTTTCGAGCTGAGCATAAGGATGTAGAGAATAGAATTGAGCTTATTCCTGATTCACCATGGTCTCCTCGCGTTCGAGAAATCCAGGACGGATATTCTTTTGGGAATATTTACAACAAGCATGGTAAAGACAATCCGTACTTGTTTCAACCTCTTGGTAGCATGATTGTGGCTTACATGGGTTCAGTGTTTGGTCTTGATATCAATGACACGATTTTATTGTCGAGAGTGGTTTTGCCCTTCGTAACATTCCTAATATTGTACTGGTTCGTATTTTTAATCTCAAAAGATAGGCTTGTTTCGTTGATAAGCGCTTCGGCATTACTGGTTGCCGATTCCGTGCTTAGTTTTTCTGGAATCATGTACTTGTTACAGGGTGTAAGTCCTGACAATTTCTTGCGCCTTGCTCGTCCTGTTAATCCAGCAATGGTTTATATCTTCTTTTTTGGATTTCTAGCTCTGTTCTGGAAGTTTTACGAGAATAGAAAAATTTCATTTGGCGTACTGAGTGCAATTGTGCTTGGACTCAACTTTTACAATTATTTCTACACTTGGACATATCTTTATGCCTTTTGGGTATTTTTGATTTTTATTATGGCGCTCTATAAGCAGTGGAAGGCCGTATTACAAATCTCACTTGTATACGTAGGTGGTGGTATTGTCGCGATTCCATATTTCATAAACATGTACCGAGCGACTCATTATCCGGCGTTTGAGGAGGTGGGTGCGCGTCTGGGTACAATTTTTACTCACTATCCGCTTTTCATCGGTTTCTCATCGCTCGCCGCACTTTTGGTGTTTTTCTTCTTGTATCCCAAGGAGGACAAGCAGAAGTATTTTTTCGGTCTGGCACTGCTACTCACTCCTTTCTTGACGATGAACCAACAGATTATCACTGGAAGAATAATGCAGGCAGATCATTATCATTGGTTTTTTCACAAACCAATCGCCTTCATCTTTGTACTGATCATATTCTTTACGTTTCTTAACAAAGAAAAATTTATAAAGTACCGTACCTATGTTGGTGTGGTCGCACTTGTTGCTTGCTTTGGAATTGGTATTTTTGTTCAGGCTCATTCATATCAGTATGATCGTCGTGACGGTGGGGCTATTGCTGAAAACAGACAAATATATGCACCCGTGATGAAATGGCTAAATGAGAATGCCACAACCGGTGCAATGGTATTCTCCAATGATGAGGTGTCACATCTCACTGTTATTTACACTCCTCATAACGTTTTGTTTCATCGTGCGGCGTGCTGTACAACTCTTTCTGCAACCGATGAACAAATGTTTGATACGGTGTCTTTGTTCTATCGGATTCGAGACATTAAAAAAGACGATGTTGCCGAGATTTTTGAAGAAGAAAAAGATTTTATTTCGTCACAAATTCACGGTATTTATTATCGTAAATTGTATGGACAGTACCACTTGGTGCCCGATGACGAAATAAGCAAATTTACAGATAAGTTTGTGGCAACGCTTTCAATTCCAAC
>DATGWK010000070.1:0-2220 GCA_035299525.1 Candidatus Nanoarchaeia archaeon | reverse complement strand
CGCTCTCGATGATCGGGCGCGTGGTCTGGATGTGCGGGAAAGCCAGATCGGTGAGCGGGAAGCTGCCGTTCAGGGTCAGGAGCAGGATCTGCAGACTGCCACCGAAGCGCTCGACGGGCGTAAGGCGGATCTTGATACTCGGGAAACCAGGATCAAGGGTCGCGAGCAGCGTCAGAAGCGCAGGAGTACTGGCCGTCGGGCTGCACACTCCGGCAAGAAGGTGAGCAAGAAGGGGTCCGTGCGCTAGGATGACGCGAGGTCCCGACGCTAAGTTCGTCTGACTCAGTGTGGTTCATTGGACATTCTGAATGTGTTGATTTGTTGTTTTGATTTTCCAGACCGCGGGTTGTGTGGGTGTACCCCATGCTTCTCGCGGTTTTTTCTTACATGCAATATTTTTAATAATGAGAGATAATTACTGAATGAATCATAAGCGGACTGTATTAATAGTAATTGGGCTTTTGGTAATTTTTGTAGCAGTAGGAGTTACGTATTCTCGAAATAAAAACATGGACACATCTTCAAATTCTGAGGTAAATGTAAATCAAAAGAAGGCAAATAGTTTATTTTCTACAGGTGTACAGGTTGGAGACATAACATATCGTTTAGAAAATTTTGAAAGTATTGAACAAGCTCGACTTATTGCAGTGCAATCAGGTCAGGAAATCTGGAGCAGGGGATTCTCTTCATACGCGAAAGATCCGCGAGATTATCTTATGTATACACAGCTTAATACTGAATTCGATATTGATAACATTTATATTGGAATTAGATATTTCGATCCAGCGGTGCAATCGAGTGAGCAGTACAGAGAGGTGTACTATCAAATCGACCGTAACACGGGTACAGTTGTAAAAGAGTTAGATTTCCCTCCGGTGTATCAATAATGAATACGAATATTTCAAGAAGAGGGACAATAATTATTACTATTGTTGGTGTTTTAGTAATTGGTCTTGGTATCGGTGCAAATTTATGGAGGGGTAATAACACAACACAAAACTTAATGGAAAATTCACAACCAGTAAGCATTAAGCTCGGAGAATCAGTAACGGTTGGTTCAGATACTGTAACTTTCGAAAGAGTTGAACCAGCAACGGTGCAGCCGGGACCCGCAGAAGTTTTCCTCGAGCCACAATACGTTTTTTCACTTGCTGCGGCGGGATCAAAAACAGAATTTAAACTTTCAACAATTACTGCCACACGCGTTGTTGGTGGGGTATCAGTATCGCTTTCTGACGCTGCTGCAATCGTTGAAAAAGAAAAAGATGGTATTCCTGCAAATGAGGTACTGATTACTGTAAAGAGAAACTAACTCGATCCTCAATGGTTGCATATCTATCATCACTCATTATTGAATTCGTTCAGTTGAATGGATACCTTGCGGTTTTTATATTGATGACGCTTGAAAGCGCACTTATTCCGATCCCCTCAGAGATCACTATGCCGTTTGCGGGTTTCATGGTGTACAAAGGGATCCTTTCATTTTGGTTGGTGGCATTGGTAGGCGCCTTTGCAAATCTTGTTGGTTCGCTCATTGGATACTACATCGGTATGCTGTTTCAAGAAGAATCATTACTGAAGTGGATACGAAAGTATGGAAAATTTATTCTTCTTGATGAACATGACTACATGCGTTCCCGAATGTGGTTTGAAGAACACGGCAAGAGTACAGTGTTTTTCTCTCGATTATTGCCAGGAGTTCGTACATTCATTTCTTTACCGGCAGGTGTGTTTAGGGTTCCACTCTTTATCTTTTCTGTGTATACATTTGTAGGTTCGTTTATCTGGTCAGCGCTGCTTACATACATCGGATTTTATCTTGGATCAAACTGGATGATTATCGAGTACTATTTTGAAAAATTTCATGTGGTGATCATTGTCACAGCGGTGATTCTTATTGGATACTTCTTGTACCGTAAGCTCTTTAGGAAAAAGACAATATAAATCTCCACATATTGTCACCATTGAATAGTTGCGCTTGGTTTTGGACTGTCTATGATGTATCAGGAATCGAATATCAAAACCACAAGTAGGAGTAGCACATGTTTAGAAACTTTAAGGTGTATGTTGGTCATGGTTTGACTGGTGTCCCTGAATCGTTCAAGGTGAACGTCGATGCTCTCAAGGCGGATCTGAGCGGGTTCTGTCATGTTCTCAGTTCGATTAACAGTGGCGCACGTCCTGGATTCCCAGAAGAGACGTGTGTGCTTGCGATCAGCC
>DATGWK010000069.1:0-4187 GCA_035299525.1 Candidatus Nanoarchaeia archaeon | reverse complement strand
CGAAGTATTTTCTTGTTTTCTCAACTGATGCATAAATCGCATCCAGCTTTGCTTCTTGCTCGACTAATTTCTTTTGAATATCTTGGTCCATATACCCATTCTACTGCTTTTGAGCAACAATAGTAAGAAACAGTGGGAATTCTTTTCGAGCAGTGTCTTCTGCTTGTGATCGAGGACCTTCTTCACTCTTTTTGTGAGAAATCCATTCTTCAAGTCCTGTAACAACGAAGCCTGCACTTGAAAGAGCCTTGAAGTAGTCCTGAAGCGGCTTATGAAACGATGTTGTCTTTACCTTATCTGTTTTTTGCCCAGGGTTCATGTCCATCTCTGCAGAAGACGAAGAGTTGTAAGAATCTAATCGTCGATACTGAACATTTTCTTTTTCATCAAAACCCCACGAAGATTCTTTGGGAATACGGAAGCATGGATGATTGAGCACAAGAATTAACTTACCTGATGATACGAGCACACGGGCTGCCTCTTTAAGTGTTTCTGACATTTCTTTAATATTTTGGAGTGCCAACACAATGACAGCAACGTCAAAACTTGATGATTGGGCTTGGGAAATTGTATGGGCTGGAGAAACTGCAAAGCTGAGACTGTCAGACTTGGATTTCTCTGCGATAGTGATTAGATTTGGAGAAATATCGATACCAAGAACTGTTGCACCAGCTTCAGTAAGTGCTTTTGAGAAATACCCCTGACCACAGGCAATATCGATGACTCTCTTACCACGTGGAGCCACAAGCCGAAGCAGGTTCGGCAAAATGACCTTTGACTGATACGTATCATCACCCGAAAGAAGCTCGTCATACCACCCCGCGACGTTACCCCATGTAGTTTTGTTATTTTCTTTTTTCACTTTGTTCACTCAAGCTGTATACGAAGGCGAATTAGCCCGCCAACGACCCCGGAGTAATGGTTCCATTTGGCTCAAGAATTGAGAAACCACCTTCGGGGTTTGATACCGCGAAAAGCATACCGTTACTTTCAAATCCTTTAATCGTTCTCGGTTCGAGATTTGTCACAAACATGCAGGTCCTGCCGACCAATACTCCAGCTTCTGGAAAATGCATTGAGATACCAGAGACGATTTGTCGTGGTTTTGAATTACCCACCTCATCCTTTTCACCAAAATCAACGGAAAGTTTTAGCAATTTGTCGGTTTCAGGAATTTTTTCAGCAGAAAGAATCTTCCCCGCTCTAATCTCTATTTTTTTGAAATCTTCGTACGTAATCATGGTCACATACTGCCACAATTTCAGACATAACAAAAGCCAGAGCTTACAACCCTGGCTTTTGTTACATATGGCTATGAGAGGTGTTTTGAAACGAGTTTTGTCATCTCAAACATTGAAACTGTAGCCTTACCATCGAATACCTTCTTGAGAGATTCGTCAGCGTTGATGTTTCGCTTATTCTTCTCATCCTGAAGCCCATTTTTCTTAATGTATGCCCAGAGCTTCTTAACTACTTCCGATCGAGGCATCGGGCCCTTGCCTACGACAGCCGCGAGGTCAGCGCTGACGTTCAAAGGCTTCATGAATGCAGAATTTGTTTTTGCCATATTGATTGTGATTGTGATTAATTATGAACCTACGTATCATACCATTAGAAATATGGCTTGCCAGAGGGGGTGTTAACAGAGGGAAAATCGGCTTATCTCACAAAAAACGTCGCCCGAACTGTTACCATCACGTCTTTATCGATCGAAGAGGTGTCATATGCACCATAATCCGCCACTTCAATTGAGTTTGGAGGAAGTACCTGAACCACGCCGCTTGATGCGGCCTTGAGCGCGCCCACATTTTGACCACTGCTTTTAGCGATTTGTTCTGCCCGTGCCTTAGCGTCCTTCACAGCATCTGAAAGAAGTGAGACTCGTAGTTCTGCCAACTTTGAATAGTAATATTCTGGAGAGTATCCCTGAAAGAAAATACCAGCCTGTGTTAGGACGTCGGTATTCTTGGCAAGCTGAGTAATACCAGCAACATCAGTCGAGGAAACTGTAATGTTTTGACGCAGTGTTACCTCTCGTGGACCTTGATAATTCGAATCATAGTACATTTGTTCCATGAAAACCGGAGTAATGTTGATCTGTTCTGGCTTAATATTGTTCTGGGCTAGAAATTTGTTCACCGCAACGAGGTCTCGTGCCAACGCAGCATATCCTGTTTGCAGATTGAGCTCTCCAGTTCGCCTTGAAATATTGAAGGACCACTTTGCATTGTCAGCCTTAACCGAAGTCTTTGCTGAACCAGTAACAGAAAGTGCATCATCGAGAGTTCGCGTTTTGTAAAATGTGTAACCCCCAATGATTGAGGCAAGAACAAAAGCCAACCCAAGCACGAGTGCTGGTAATACAAACGGTTTATCAAGGAATTTTTCGTTATTCATGAGAAAAAATTACTAATAAGTACCCTGATTATACAGACTTATTTATCCAAACGTAAATGTGAATGCCTTAAGGCCTGGATTTGTCACCCTAATTTCGAGTTTATGTTGGCCATAACTTGGATTATCGATGAGTGTGTAGAGTGTTTCCTCCTGAATGGTTATTTTTTTGACTAATTTTCCGTCCTGCCAAATCTCAACCTCATTTGGTAGACCATTAGAACTTGCGACCATGTACACCTTCTTTGCTTCATACGTAATCTCAATTTCACCGTTTGATTTTGACAACTCAGCGTATTCATCTTTGATATCCCACGTTCCTTCCAAATACAAAAGATTTTTCTCAGTCCTTACTGGAATGTGAAGCGTTACTTCTCCCAAATTACCCTCTCTACCGTTTCCAAGATATTCATTTCTCATCGCACCAAAGTAAATTTCTGGTGTCTTAACCTTACCTGTATCTACGGTAACTACATTCTTTGGTGTAGAAATTGTTTTTGTAATCGTCTGATTTGTTTTGAGTCGTTCGGCCCGATCAGCAAGCGCATCCTGAATCGCCTTCTCTGTTTCTTCGTATGCACCTTCGCCAATATGGTCGTACACAACATATCCATCAACATCGACAAGATACTTTCGTGGCCAATATCGGTTTCCGTATGATTTCCATGTGGAAAAATCATTGTCGAGGACAACAGGATATTCAATACCAAATTCTTTTACCGCATTTTCAACGTTTGATTGAACCTTCTCAAACGCAAATTCTGGAGTATGTACTCCGATAATTTCTAAGCCCTGATCCTTATACTTTGCATACCACTCATTCAAATACGGTATTGTCCGCTGACAGTTGATACAGCTATAGGTCCAGAAATCGATAAGCACAACCTTGTCTCCCCGCAATTCTGCGAGAGAGATTGGTTTACCGTCAGTATTAATGTAGCCATCAATACTACTTACATCAGGTGCGATTGGAAGATTTTTATTTACGCTTGGAACTAACGTGGTTGGAGATTCAGTTTTTTGCAAAAGATATTGTTCGAAACGAGTGATATCGAGACCACTCACAGAAAGAATCCCCGCCTCGATCTTTTTGTCGACACCCGTAAGGATTGCAATACCAACAATGATAAAAAGTACACCAAGAATTTTCTTAAATTTTCCGTCTGGATCAGATGCAATGCCAAGTTTGTTGATTACGTTCTGACCAACAAGAGAAATCGCGTAGAGAGTGATACAGAGTCCAGCAACATATGCGAGAAGATAGATTGAACCGAGTGCAAAATTCACCGGCAGCACCGTTGCAAGGACAATGAAGTACGTTGGACTACAAGTAGAAAATACTGGACCAAGCGCTGCCCCAATAATCACATCACCCCAAAAACCCCTTTGTCTGTTTCCTGCCCCGAGTACTGCATTCGCTTGCACATTGATTCGGGCGAGAATTTCATTCTCCCAAAGTTTTGGAAAGAATGTTGCGAGACCGAAAAACAAAACGATAATTCCAGAAATCCAAGTCCATGTTGCCTGCGGAATATGAATAAAAATGGTACTTGCCTTAAGAAGGAATGTGAAAAGAATGACTGAGACACCAAGCGATACAACAATCGTTATAGCTTTTTTCTGCTGACTTTTTCCATCAGCGATCGAACTTCCAACAATGACTGGTAATAACGGCAAAATACATGGCGCTAACACTGTAAGTACGCCCGCCACAAGCGAAAGTATAAATAAGATCATAAATCAATTATACGCCAAAAAAGAAAGGGGTGGTCTGTCGTCTGACAAACCACCCC
>DATGWK010000068.1:0-2358 GCA_035299525.1 Candidatus Nanoarchaeia archaeon | reverse complement strand
GTATCGGCTACGCTCGCGCTGCGCGACTGATCGACATCTTGGAGGAACGAGGGGTCGTATCAAGTGGCTCGGGTGCGAAGCCACGAGATGTGCTTATGAGCAACAACGCCGCTCCACAGGAGCCCCAGAGTGAAGAAACTGCTTGATATATAATTAATAAATATTTGAGACATGTTGCGTAGGATACACATAAGAATTTTAATCGCTAGTGTCATACTTCTCGGAATCGGAGGTTATAGCGCGTACGAATTTCGTAACCTCTGGTTAGGCCCGATCATCGTAATCGAGGCTCCGACCAGCGGAACCGAGGTGGACACCCCGGTTACCAGCATCAAAGGACGTGTCAAAAATACTTCTCGGATCCAAATGAACGATCGAGACATTTCAGTAGACGCTCAGGGTGAATTTACTGAAAAATTTGTTCTTTCAAAAGGCAGTAATATTATTAAGCTCGCTGGGCAAGATCGCTTTGGCCGACAACGTGAAGTCTTCGTAGAAGTTTTGTATAACGAGCCAAGTCCAGTTGCTGTTCGATAGACCTTTGCAGATTTAATAAAAGATTTGAATGAATGTATTCATTTCTATTTCCGTGCGTCTTAATCACATATACCCATGAAAAAGAAAGAACCGAAGGCCCCAAAGAAGAATGACCTCGCAATCGAAGATGCGATTGCACAAATTAAAGGAAAGTTTGGTGATGATTCGATCATGAAGCTTGGTGAAAAGCCCAAGGTTGACATTGATGCTGTAAGCACAGGCTCCATTGGTCTTGATGCCGCACTCGGTGTTGGTGGCCTTCCTCGTGGACGAATCATCGAAATATTTGGCCCTGAATCTTCTGGTAAAACCACCCTTTCCCTTCATGTTGTAGCTGAAGCACAAAAGAAGGGTGGTATCTGTGCATTCATTGATGCTGAGCACGCGATGGACCCCGAATATTCTCGAAAACTTGGTGTCAAAATAGAAGAACTTCTCATTTCCCAGCCCGACACAGGAGAACAGGCTCTCGAAATCGTTGAAAGTCTTGTTCGTTCAGGAAAGATTGACGTGATCGTTATCGATTCAGTCGCTGCACTTACCCCAAAGGATGAGATCGAAGGTGATATGGGAGCTCATCACGTCGGTAAGCAAGCACGTTTGATGTCCCAAGCGCTACGAAAGCTTACAAGTATCGTTGCAAAATCAAAGACAATTGTTATTTTCATTAACCAGATTCGAATGCAGATCGGAGTTACCTTCGGTAATCCAGAAACCACCCCTGGAGGTAAGGCGCTCAAGTTCTACACCTCAGTTCGAATTGATATCCGAAGAATTGCACAGATCAAGAAAGCAGAAGAAGTTGTCGGTTCTCGTATCCGAGCCAAGGTCGTAAAGAACAAGGTCGCTGCCCCATTCCGCCAAACAGAGTTCGATCTGATGTATAACGAGGGTATTTCTCGTGAAGGTGAACTAATTGCACTTGGCGAAAAACATGGAATCATCACAAAAACAGGTAACAGCTACTCGTACGGTGACGTAAAACTCGGTCGTGGATATGATTCTACCCGCCAATTCTTCAAGGAAAATCCAAAGGTTGCGAGCGATGTACTAAAAGAGATCCGCAAGAAGCTTGATGAGACACCTGAGGTTGGATCCGGAGAATAATAAAAACAAGAAAACCGACCGAAGGGTCGGTTTTTACAAGACTTGTCCGAAGACATTTATTCATTTATACTCTGAAAACCATGTTGGAATATAACGAAATTACAGAACGAAAATACATTATTTACGAAGGCCAGCCCTACGAAGTACTTACCTCACACGTCTTTCGCAAACAACAACGAAAACCCGTTAATGCTGTGAAAATGCGAAATCTTATTACGGGTAGCATCAAGGAAGTCTCATTTCACGTGTCTGAAAAGGTTGAGGAAGCAGAAATCGAAAGTAAAGAAGTTAAATATCTTTACACAAACAAAGGTGAAAACTGGTTTGCTGAGGCGAATGATCCAAGCAAGCGCTTCAAGCTCGAAGACAGTCTTCTTGGTCCAGGCATGAAGTTCCTTAAGGCAAATTCTGTTGTGGAGGCACTCCTTTTCGATGAAAAAATCATCGGTATTAAGATCCCAATCAAAGTTGAACTCAAGGTTACCGAAGCTCATCCTGCAGTTAAGGGCGATACCGCGAAGGGTGGCAACAAAATTGTTACCCTCGAAACTGGTGCAACCATCACTGTTCCAATGTTCATTAAGGAGGGCGACATTCTCCGAATTAACACGGAGACTGGTGAGTATACTGATCGACTCTCGTAGTCTACGAAGACCCAAGCATCAAAAAACTCCCCCTTCGGGGAGTTTTTTGTTATCTCAGTTATCGTGCTAC
>DATGWK010000067.1:0-2878 GCA_035299525.1 Candidatus Nanoarchaeia archaeon | reverse complement strand
TATCGCACTTGGAAATACAATTGTCACCCACACTGCAAAAATAGCCAGGGTTATCATTAGTGATGTAGAAATTGCCACAACGTGACGATGAGTCTCTGATTTGTTTCTTAATTTCTCGATCAGTCCCAACATGTTATAGCGATGGATTGATTACAACGACGTCTCCCGCCTTACCCTCCAAATCTTTTTTCTTAATAGTAAGTTTATCATGCTTTTCTGGAGCACTTTCCCCCGCCTCCTTGAGGAATGTTTCGAGTGACTTGTCCTTTCCGTCCATGCCGTAGTGCATTGGTACAATAATTTTTGGTTCGAGCGAAACCGCAAGCTTGTATGCCTCAGCTGGTGTAAGCACACCATTGCCACCAATCGGTACAAAAAGGATATCGATCTCTTCAAGCTCTTCTGTTACATCGTTCTTGAGCTCAGTTGTACTCAAGGCTCCAAGAAAACAGAGATTCATGTTTTCAAGCCCAACAGTATAGATCGTGTTCAGGCGTTCTTTGCCGTCGTATGAAGATTTACTTGGAAGACCCTGAACGAACACGCCCTTGATTTCATATTCGCCTGGACCGTTGATCACAAACGGGGCCTTATCTCCACGCGCAGCGTTTTCGACACCGTTCATATCGGGGTGATTCGTGCTAACAAGTACAATGTCAGACCCGTATGTAGTACTTTTCAACTTTGAATCCTTTGAAGTCGGATTATATGCAATCGTGATATCACCGAACTGAATTTTAAAGGCTTCCGCCCCCATGTATGAGATAACCATAATGGTGGGATTATAGCATTTTGTTTTTGTATTGCACCTGAATTCCTTTTCCACAAATAGTATCTGTAGGGGCTCCGCAGGCCGCCGGCAGGGCAAAACCTTTACAAAACCTCACATTTTCGCTACTATTCGCGGGTTCATTTAATAGCGCTAAGGGAAGCTAACCCTTCAAATCTAACGGTATTTCCTGTCGATTTGAGTACTTCCTTTGCAACTTTTATATGACAACAAAAACTAAAGAGCCTAAGGCTAAGGGTGCGGAAGAAACAAAGAAGATTGTGAGTGAGATGGATCAGACAAAAAAAGATACCCCTATGGGTAAGTTTTTTACTGAATCTCAAGTTCCACCATCAGTTGGTGATGTAATCGAAGGTACGGTCATTGGTCTTGATAAGGCCGCTGTATACGTAGACCTTCCTCCATTCGGTACCGGTATCATTTACGGCCGAGAATTCATCAATGCTCGAGACATTATTAAGAAGGTAAACCCAGGCGACGCAATTGCCGGAAAGGTTGTTTCTCTTGATAATGAAAATGGTTACATCGAAATTTCCCTCAAGGAAGCTCGACAAGCAATCATTTGGAGCGAAGCTGAGGAAGCAATCAAGAACAAGACTGTATACGAACTTGCTGTTACTGACGCAAACAAGGGTGGTCTTATCATGAGCTGGCAAGGAATTGTTGGATTCCTCCCTGCTTCACAACTCAACACATCTCATTACCCTCGCGTAACTGACGGTGATAAGGACCGAATCCTCGAAGAGTTAAAGAAACTCATTGGTGAAAAAATCAGCGTATCTATCATTGGCGCAGTACCAAAGGAAGGAAAACTTATCTTCTCTGAAAAGAATCCTGAACTTAAGAATAAGGAAAAGATCATCGACAAGTATGAAGTTGGTGATGAGGTTACTGGTGAGGTTACCGGTATCGTGGATTTCGGTCTCTTCATTAAACTTGAAGAAGGTCTCGAAGGTCTCGTGCACATTTCTGAGGTTGATTGGGGTCTTGTAGATAACATCAAAGGCATGTTCAAAGTCGGTGACTCTGTACGAGCTAAGGTTATCGAAATTAAAGACGGTAAAATCTCTCTCTCAATCAAGGCGCTCCGACCAAATCCATGGATCGAAGCTGAGAAGCGATTCAAGAAAGACGAAACGGTACAAGCCGCAATCATCAAGTTCAACAAGCACGGTGCACTCGCTTCTATTGAAGAAGGTGTTGCTGGTCTCGTACACATCTCTGAGTTCGGTAATGAAACAAAGATGCGAGAAAAGCTTTCTCTTGGTAAGAGCTACAAGTTCAAGATCACCCTCTTTGAACCAAAGGAACAGCGAATGACTCTCTCGTTTGTAGAGTAATAAAAAATTTAAAACAAAAAGCCACCTCCGGGTGGTTTTTTGTTGCCTGTCCGCGTAGCCTCGAAGAGGCACAGTGGGGGCAAAAGAAAAGCCCCGACATAGCCGGGGCGTACAAAGCCACACATATTGTTTGTTTTAGAGGTTATCAAACCAGCCGAGACCCTCTCCAATACCAAGAAGCATGAGTCCTTGGACGACCAGACTTACAAAACACGAGGTTGTGAAGCAAATCGTGGCAGCAATAAACTCAAGATGACAGAGCGTGTAGAACGTAGAGCCCCACGCACCCACGGCCACCAAGAGCAAAATACCGAGGATGACATTGGCCCACGATGCTCGTTGGAGTACAGAGTCCTGACACTGCCAACACGTCTTGGGAGTAAAGAACACGATCTTGAATAGAAACCCAAGGACCACCGTGAACAAGATCGGTTCCGTGTTCCAGATTCCCTCTGATTCTGTATCGCGCATGCGTCCTCCAGAAAAGAAAACCCCGACCGAAGCCGGGGTTTTGTGCACTGTACACGTTTCAGGGTTCACGTTGTGACTGTGGTCGTCTGCTGGTTGCTTGTGCCGTTCATGAACGCAGCCTCAGCTCGAGCTCGCCTTGAGAATTCCATCTCCTGCCTGAGACGTTCAGCTTGATCCTGGGGATAGCCCTCTGCCCCCGAGGAACAATGTCCGGAAACATATCCGTACCCGTCGTCATCCTCGAGGGGCAAACTGAAGACAAGGAAGCAATAGATCA
>DATGWK010000066.1:0-4615 GCA_035299525.1 Candidatus Nanoarchaeia archaeon | reverse complement strand
CATTTATGACAGATGGTGCCGGTGTTGATCTGGTTGGTGGATGGTTTGGGGTTGGTCCAGCTCGAGGAATTGCACTTGTGTTTACTATTACAGGTTTCATCGGGCTTGTTGTAACGATCCTTGCCTTTTTCTCAAAGTCGTACAAAGATCTTTCTGCTCAGTATTTAGAAAAGGAAGAAGTGGCAAAATAATATGTCGCAAACGAATTCTTGTTCCTGGCCCGGTACCGATGAAAAAATGATTCATTACCACGACACTGAATGGGGTGTTCCGGTTTATGATGATAGAAAACTCTTCGAATTCATTGTTCTCGAAAGTGCTCAAGCTGGTCTTTCATGGCGAACAATTTTGCATAAACGCGAAGGATACAAAAGAAACTTTGCAAATTTTGATCCAAAGAAGGTAGCGAAGTTTGGTAAGAAAGAAGTTACGAAAGCGTTGAAAGACCCAGGAATAATCCGCAATCGCTTAAAAGTAGAGGCGACGATCACGAATGCGCAGCACTTTCTCGAAATTCAAAAAGAATTTGGAAACTTCTCAAACTACATGTGGGGCTTTGTGAATGGCAAACCGATTGATGGAAAAAGAAGGGGTAACGGAGATATTCCTGCAATAACAAAAGAAGCAGAACTTTTTTCTAAGGATTTAAAGAAAAGAGGATTTAAGTTTCTTGGGCCAACCGTTGTCTATGCTCACATGCAGGCGGTTGGAATGGTGAACGATCACGTACAGAGTTGTTTTAGATACAAAGAAGTGAAACAATAAATCCATGAAAGGATACATCACAAATATAGAGAAGGACACGATTGCAAATGAGAATTTTAGAAAGGTTCTGTATACAGATCACAATAGTCAGTTGGTTTTGATGTCGCTTAAGCCCGGTGAAGAAATTGGTGAGGAGGTTCATGGTGTAGATCAGTTCCTTCGAATTGAACAAGGTAGCGGCGTAGCAATTATTGAGGGGAAATCTCACGATATTGCCGACGGTAGCGTGATCGTCGTTCCTGCTGGAACTAAGCACAACGTTATCAATGGAAAAGATGGCGCAATGAAACTCTATTCCCTCTATATGCCACCGCATCACAAAGATGGCACGGTGCATATAACCAAAGCCGATGCAGAAGCAGACCAGGGGGATGAATTCGACGGCAAGACTACGGAGTAATGACTTTTACGGCATTTCGGAAAACAATCTGGACATACTACAAAGCAAACAAACGCGACTTTCCGTGGCGGGAGACTAAAGACCCGTACAAGATTCTTGTTTCAGAAATAATGCTTCAACAAACGCAAGCTCCACGGGTCGTACCAAAGTACAATTCTTTCCTAGAGAAATTTCCAACCGTTCAAGCTCTCGCAAAAGCAAAACTTTCCGATGTGCTCGCAGAGTGGCAGGGGCTTGGTTACAACCGTCGAGGAATGTATCTCAAACAATGCGCAGAGAAAGTTGTGACAGACTACGGTGGAGAGTTTCCAAAAGATTTTGATCAACTCGTGTCGCTTCCAGGAATCGGTCCAGCGACAGCGGGAGACGTATTGGTTTTTACCTGGAATATTCCGATGGTGGTTATCGAAACAAATATTCGTTCAGTATTCATCCATTTCTTTTTTAAAGATAAGGAAAAAATAACCGATAAAGAAATATTGCCACTCATTGAGAAAACCTTAGATAAAGGAAATCCCCGAGAATGGTATTGGGCATTGTTTGATTATGGGACGTTCTTGAAAAAGACTGCTAATCCAAGTCGAAGAAGTGCACATCATGTAAAACAAACTAAATTTGTTGGTTCGTTGAGACAAAAGCGGGCAGTAATCCTTCGGGAGATTATTAAGAAGCCACAAAATCAAAAACAAATTGTTAAAAATTTAGGCTATGAAACAGAAATTGTTTCTAAAATTCTTTTGGATTTAGAAAAAGAAGGCTTTACCAAGAAAACCAAAACAGGGTATATGATTGTGTAATATGGGAAAGAAAATCACAGTGAATGACAAAATGCAGCAGGGCTACACATATGAGCTTGTTGAGCCCGAAGGTAAAAATTTCCGTCCTGACTTCAAACCAACACTGTCACCAAAACACATGCTTGAGCTTGGTGTCTTTGGTGGGCGATACATGCGTGACTGCACGGATGAATTTCCAAAAGACTGGTTTGTAAAAGCTAAATTCCACCCTGCTGGCGTGCCGGGACATTCTCCGGAGCTTAATTTGTTCGGTGTTGATGCGAGTCAGCCCCTTAAGGTGTGGAAGAAAAAAGGTTGGATTAACGAAGAACACGATCCGCGCGGTTGGTTCCAGTGGTACTGCCGCTACTACATGGGCCGTCGACTTCCAGAAGAAGATGATAGGCAAATAAAAAGATTTCGAGCAATTACTCGGCATATTGCCCAGCTCGAAAAGAATTGCAGACCCGGGGATTTGCATTGCCGTCCGGTCCAAAGGCAGGCGATTCTGCACTGGGCATATGACAGTCGAGCGATGTGAGTTTAACGCGTGGGTTGTTATAATAATTCTATGAAAAAAATAGTTATCGTTGCAGCGGTGGTCATTGTTATTGCTGCGGGCGTTTGGTTTTATTACAAAAATAAGGTTGCAGTTCCTCCTGTTGGAACAACAAATACTATGATTCGTACAGTTCCTGTTTCTAATCAAGGGCCGTTTGCATATTTTCAACTAAACATGGAAGGGGCTGACGGTATTAGTGGCGAGATTTTGTTAAACGGTACAAGTGTAAAGAAAATGACCGGGACGGGATTTCAGGGTGCATTCAATCAGGCTCAGGATTTGATTGTGGATGGCGAGAACAAAATTGAGTTGAGGATTGATTCAGTGGCTCCGGGGGCCGTTCCACGAAACATTGCTTTTCAAGAGAATGCCCTTATAACAATTGCGTTGAGTGCACTCAATGCACAAGATTTTCCGACTGAGAAAGATCAAGCCTTTTTGATCAATTGGAATGCTGCTGATGGAAACAATGTTGTGTACACATTCTCAATTGGTCGAAAGTAGTTCGTGGCACGATGTCTCGATCCTATTGCGATAATAAGAAGTCGTTTTCGGTTGTAGTATACTCACAGGCATGACAACAAAAAATGTAATTGTTAGTATCGGTATTCTCGCTATTCTTGGAACGGGGATTTTTCTTTGGTTAAGTAATCCGGCACCGGTTGGTCAGCCTACTCAAGACGTTCAAGTGCCTCAACTTACCAATGAGCAAAAACAGCAAGAGCAAGCAGCAACATCAACCCCCGTTTCAACAAAAGGATCTTACGAGACATATTCTTCAGAAAAAATCACTCGAGCGGAAAATGGTAAGGTCGTGCTTTTCTTTTTTGCCGCGTGGTGTCCAACCTGTCGCCAGCTTGATGCAAATATCAGTTCAAGTTTGAGCACTATTCCTGATGGAACAACAATTCTTAAAACTGATTACGATTCTGAAACAGCTTTGAAGAAAAAATACGGAGTAACGTATCAACACACCCTTGTGCAAGTCGACGCAGATGGAAACATGATTGCAAAATGGGCAGGATCTCCAACGCTCGCATCTCTTTTGCAGAATATTAAATAAAAGCCCTACCCATTGACTTGTAGATAATATTATTTAATAATCTCTGCCAGAACACTCATAACAAAGAAAGGAGGAGTGGAATGCACCTCGCCCAAAAAGTCTGCTGGCTTTCGAAATTGGGACAGAGTCCGGTACCGGTGTACGGAGTCAGAAGGCGGAGGTTTTTGGTCATCCCGCTTCCTTCCGTGCAGTGCATATGTGGCTGGCTTTGGATAGAGGATGGCGGTGACCACTGGTCCGTGATCTGGGGTGTCGGCGAAGATCGTGACAAGGCTTACGAGGGTCGTTTGTGTGTTGTTGATATCACCAAGGCAACGGGTGAGTGCCATGTTCCTACCTATAGTGAAGAACATTTCGGTGTTTTTTATTATGGGTCTCGTCAGGTTTGTACGCGACAGAAGCTTCCTCTTGAGGAATTGCAGGCGACGAAGGTTTTTGAGCGAGTTGCTCTCAGAATCGAAGCCGCCTACCACAGTCTGAGTAACAATCCCGAAGTTCTCAATACTGCAAGGTAAGCAGTAAACCCCACGCAATAGAGTAGCGTGGGGTTTTTTCATATCCACTTATGTCTCTAGACAGCAAAAAACTGGTGATAAAATTAATATGTTCGCTAGAGGCAAAGTTTTTATAATTTTGTATCAAAAAAATGAACAAGTTAACTGTTCTTGATTGGGTAGCGTTAGTACTCCTTGTTGTTGGAGGCCTTAACTGGGGCCTTTCAGCACTTGGTTGGAATTTTGTAGCGTTATTGGGCGAAGGTCTTGCTCGAATCATCTACCTCGTTGTAGGTCTTGCGGCAGTCTACGTCGCAGTGATGATGTCAAAGTACAGCCGACGATAGAATCTCCTTTCATGGGGAGGAAAAACAGTCCCGCACGGGACTGTTTTTCTTTTGTTATGATAATCATGTGAGAAAGTCACATATGTATTGGTTCGCTCTTTCGATTTGCACTGTTGCAGTCTTTTTGTATATTCAGTTTAACGATTTTATTTTTTCTCACGTTTTACTTCCTGCTCAAAATGTATTATCTGCGCCAGTTACCGTGCAA